>CACXZL010000304.1 GCA_902772085.1 uncultured Coriobacteriaceae bacterium
GCTCGAAGCGCCTAAGCCCTCCAAGCCAATCTTTGAGCACACAAAGGGATTGTTGCTAAGGAAGTCCTTTATGTCGACGCGGCATAGATGGGCGTTGTACGAGCCTGGGGCGGCGCCATTCTCGATTTCCTCCTCTCCTTTGGGAGTCTTCATGGTAGCCAGGAAGGAGCCATTCTTCCAAGGAATGAGTTCCTCAAAAGTGTATTCATCGGGGAAGTAGACGTGCTTGAGGACGGAAATCATCATGCTTCCAGCCTCGCTCCCGGAGATGGTCGCCTTCACGAGTAGGCAATGCAGCGTGTCACGGCTATACAGCTGAATGAGATGGTATGCCCTTTCACTCAGTTCCTCCGAACAAGACAGCCCATAGATCCATTTGTCTTGTATGGGGCCGATCTTCTGCTCTATGAAATCGGGCAGTACAAAGGCCATCTTGCAGTGAGACGCACCCATACTGATGACATATCCCATGCAGACGCCCACGCGACAATCGGGAGAGACCTCTTTATCTGACGAGCGTACGGCAAAGACGTCTTCGCGGTTGTCGGAGGCGCGGTCGAGGAACGTGAAGAACAAGGTGCGGCCGGAACGTCCTCGCGATTCGGAACTGTCTGCGATGACGATGCTGGGGCATGAAAGGATCGTCTTCTGTCTCGCCATTGAGCGAGATCGAGATGGCGTAATAGTTGCCTGGGGGATCGATTTGAAGGTTAATGGGAAACTTGACCTGTGGAAAGAGCTTCACCTTGCCTCCATTGAAGAAGGGAACGAAATCGGGGACGGTGAATTCAAATAACTTCGCGATACTGGTAAGCGGTGAGAGGTCGTAGATCGCATCGTATGTCTTGGGATCCTCGACCTTGCCCTTTGCCTCTCCCACGACGAGGCTTATGGGCACCTCGTATTCCACGCCGTTTTGCGTGTACTGTATGAGATAGCTCGCTCCGGGAGCAAGGCAGGCCTTGTTTCCCTTCTGGAGGTAGAAGTCTTTGAAGCGAAGGATGACGTTGGACTTTGTGGGAGTGAGGGAATTCTGTATATATACCTTGTTGCTGTTGTCGACAAGTCGAACGGCAAGGGGAGTGGTGTCGAGGTTTTCGAACTCAAAGACGAACTCGTGGTTCCAGTCGTTGTATTCAAATGTGCGGAATTCGTTTTTTGTATACAGTATGTCCCAGTCGTTCAGGGATGCGCGTGAGAGGTAAGGGACGCTGCCAGTGAGGCGCTGCGTACCGATTTCCAATCCACGACCGCCGTTGATGATGGCCAAGCCGGTCTTGAACGTGCGGTAGCCTGGTGCGTGCACTTCGACGTAGGCTTGAAACGTGAACGCACCCTTGGCCTTTGGTCCGTCCTGTCGTGAGAGAGCCAACTGCAAGGCGTAGGAAAGACCGACGGGAAACGTCGTTGGCGTGCTTGGGTGCGTGGACAAGTTCATTATGGGCCATAAACAATCCCTTCATGTTGCAACGATTATTTATGGGGCTATTGTAGTGCGGAAGACTGCCTCATATGCGCATCGTGCTATCATCGGCTTATGCTTTTTTAGTTGGTGGGCATGGAGGAGGAACCTTGAAAAAGCGTGCCATAGGTAGGAGAATCATCACGTGGCTGCTCGTCTTCACGCTCTGCATCATCGTGTTTCTCAGCGTACAGCTCGGTGTACGGACCTACAGAGATCTGCAAGAGTCGTATCGCACCGACATCTATGCGATCTCGATATATCCAGACACGGACAAACTCCATGAATACCTAGACTCTCGCAAGACGGACGAGGCGTACTGGGACATGCAGAAGAACTTCTTGGTGGGCGATGAGAATGTCAAGTACTATTGCGTGTTTGTACCGGGTGATAACGACATCGTTTGCGTGTGGGATATGATTGACATTTCTGACCCATCCGTTCATATCGAGCAGGACGACGCGAGTGCGCTTGGACGGCGTAAGCCGTACATGGCAGGAGCCAAAGAGGCGTTGCAGAGGATGCGCATCGATCTAAGTGCGCAGACATGTACCGTTCACGATGACGAATATGGATTCGTCGAAGCAACGTTCAATCCAATTCTCAACGAGTCGGGCGAGGTTGAAGCCGTCGTTGCCTTGGGAGTCTCCGTTCTGGGCGTATGGGGCTCCGTGGCCACATACGTGCTCACGTATGTGGCGGGGGTCCTCGCTATCACTGCGGTGGCGGCATTTGTACTCTACCGCCGCATAGACAAAAACATCGTGCAACCCATAGAGGAGCTCAACGCAGCCTCAAAGAGGATGGTGGATTCTCTGGAAACGGGTGAAGACGTTTCGCTCGACATTCACACGGGAGACGAGCTGGAGGAACTGTCGGACTCCTTCGTCGCGATGTATGGCGAGATCGGCGCATACGTGCGCGAGAACGCGCGTATCACCGCCGAGAGGGAGCGTATAGGTACCGAGCTTTCGCTGGCGAGCAAGATCCAGGCAGACATGCTGCCAAGTGCCTTCTCAGCATTCTCCGAGCGCAAAGAGTTCACGGTATACGCCTCGATGACGCCCGCGAAGGAGGTCGGCGGGGACTTCTACGACTTCTTCCTGGTGGACCACGACCACCTGGGTGTCGTCATAGCAGACGTCTCGGGCAAGGGGGTGCCAGCGGCGCTGTTTATGATGATGGCCAAGATCATGATAGAGGGCAACGCATCTATGGGAGTGGGTCCAGGCGAGGCACTGCAAATGGTAAACAACAAGATTTGCGAAAACAACCGTGAGGACATGTTTGTCACGGTGTGGCTGGGCATACTGGAGCTTTCCACGGGAAGGCTGGTCGCCGCGAACGCGGGGCATGACAAGCCCGTGCTCATGAGACCGGGTGGTGACTTCGAGGTGTACGCGGATCGCCACGGGTTCGTGGTGGGCGGTATGGAGGACATGGTGTATAGAGAATACGAGCTCAAGCTGGAGCCTGGAAGCAAGCTCTTCCTGTACACCGATGGCGTGCCCGAGGCGAACGACGCCGACGAGAATCTCTTTGGAATGGAGCGCACGCTTGAGGCGCTCAACAAGGCGAAGGACGGCACGGCGTACGACGAGATTCAGAGCGTGCAGGATGCGGTGGGGAAGTTCGTGGGAGACGCTCCCCAGTTCGACGACCTCACCATGCTGTGCTTACAATACAATGGGGTCGATGAAGAGGCAAACGCGAAAGGTGGTTTGGCATGTTAAACATTCAAAAGGAGATGGACGGCACTACCATGAGGGTGGCGCTGGAGGGTCGCATAGACACCGCGTCGTCAGAGGACTTCAACCGCGAGGTGCGCGACGCCCTTGACGGGGTGGACGAGCTGGTGATCGACATGACGGGTCTCAAGTACCTGACCTCTGCCGCCCTGCGGTCGCTGCTCACCACCCATAAGAGCATGATGAAGAAGGGCGGCATGCGCCTCTATGGCGTCAACCCCCAAATCATGGAG
>CACXZL010000305.1 GCA_902772085.1 uncultured Coriobacteriaceae bacterium
AGAGCGACAAAGAGAACCCACAAGGTTTTGCCAGCATTGACTGCAGGCGATCAAGGTGAGCGTTCTCGCCACGCCGACGTGTTCCCAAGGAATGAGAAAGGCCGTCGATGATGCAGTGGTTTGTCTGCAACATCGACGGCCTTTCTCACGCCTCTTCTGAGACGGGTTTGGTCGCAAATCCAGCCGCGCTAGTCTTCAGCCTCGAGCAAACCGTACGTCATAGCAGCAAGGAAAGCACCAACCATCGGCCCCACGATGAAGACCCAGACGCTGGCGAGCGGCGCAAAGTTACCAGAGATCAGACAAACGATCGCCGGTCCAAAGCTACGGGCAGGATTCACTGACGTGCCCGTGAGGCCAATGCCGAGGATATGCACGAAGGTGAGGGTAAGACCGATCACGATGCCGGCAAAAGATCCATGCTTGAAGCGAGGCGAGGTGACGCCCAGAATGGTCAAGACGAAGATGAACGTGAGGACGATCTCCACGAGCAGTCCGGCAACGGCATTCCCGTTCACGCCGGCCAGACCGTTTGTGCCGAGGCCACCCGTCTGGTCAGTGACGCCACCGAGCGTGAATATGCCAAAGAGCAGGCACGCGCCTGCCAGCGCACCCAGCACCTGCGCTATCACGTAGCCGGCAAAATCCCTGCCGTTGATCCCACCGCGCATAAACACTCCAAGAGACACAGCTGGATTGACGTGACAACCCGAGATGTTTCCTATGCTGTAGGCCATAGCCACGATGGACAGACCAAAGGCGAGGGCCGTGAGCAGATAGCCGCTGCCCGAGGCAGCATCGCATCCCACCAGCATGGCCGTGCCACAGCCCATCGTCACCAGCACCAAGGTGCCAATGAATTCCGCGATGTACTTCTTCATTTCTGGTCCTTTCTACACGTTGACCTTCATGTGTTACCGCCAAGGGCACCCTTGCCCCCGACGATGTAGGGGCTATTCTAAACCACTCGCCACTACATTGTATAGAAGAGACTCCAAATTAGTCATCATCGCGAGCTATCGAGGGTGCACAAGAAGGGCGGCCGCTCTCGGCAAGCCGCATCGGTCGGGGACGAAATAGGAGAAGCGAGTCGCCACACGAATTTGTCTTTGTGCCACAAGAAGCGAAGCTCATCGCGCCTTGAGCATCCGCCTTCTGTTGTCACATATATACCGCCGACGGACTTCACGTCCCGTCGTGCATGCACTTCATTGACTACTCTCATAATATGGAATCGTTCTCATAGGCTCCTCAACAAAGGACAGGAGAAAGGACTCGCCCATGACCATGCTCGTAAAGCTCGACCAGCACCACAACTGGCGTTTGCGCTACCATCTGCAGTGTCCGTCCGGAAACATCACCGACCCGAACGGCCTCTCCCATTTCCAGGGCACCTACCACATCTTCCATCAGTACGAGCCGCGCTGGCCGCGCGAGATGGGCCATGGCTGGGGGCACTGGTCGAGTCCCGACCTGCTCACCTGGTATTGGCATGGCGGAGCCATCATGCCGAGCGTCCAGACCGACAAGAACGGTTCCTACTCGGGTTCCGGCATCGTAAACGGTGACGAGCTGTGGCTTTATTACACGGGCAACGAGCTCATGCCTGGTGGCAGGGCCGCGGGCTATGACTATGACTTCAAGGGCCGCAAGGCAAACGCTCTGCAACGACCAGTATCCCGCCTACGCCTCCAACCACGTCCGTGACCCCAAGGTTTGGCGGCAGGATGGCAAGTGGTGGATGCTTCTGGGCTGCCGCACCGTAGAGAGCCATGGCTGCGCGCTTCTCTACACTTCCGACGACGGCATCAAGTGGGAGATGGCCGGCTCCGCCACAAACAAAGACGACGAGAACCCCTTCGGCTACATGTGGGAGTGCCCGAGCGTCGCGAAGTTCGGAGACAAGGAATTCCTGTTTGTGTGCCCGCAGGGCATTCCCAAGCAGCAGTATCGCTTCCAGACCATCCACAACTCCGGCTACTTCCCCATCGACGGCAAGGTCATCGACCTGCTCTCGCAAGATCCTGGAAAGCAGGATGCCGAGAAGCCTTACGCGTGCATCGATCGCGACACGTTCGTCGAGCTCGACTTCGGCTTCGACTTCTATGCCTGCCAGGTATTTGAGGACGAGAAGGGCCGCAAGATTCTGATGGCATGGGCTGGCGTCGCCGACATGGAGTTCGAGTACGACGTTCCCACCACGCCCGAGTGGGCCCACACGCTCACCATGCCGCGCGAGCTCACGCTCAACGACGCGGGAAAGATCTGCCAGTGGCCCGTAGTCGAGATGGATACCCTGCGCGAGGACGAGGTCGAGTGGACGGCCGAGGCGGCCGATGGCGCCACCGGCTATATGGGTTCCTCCACCTACGACAAGTTCAGCATGGTGGGTGCCAAGGGCGTTCGTCTGAACGGCATCGGCGACATCACCATCGACAACATCGAGGGCAAGGGTCACGTTATGCTGAACGGCGATCTTGAGTTCGTAATCAACGATCATGACGCCGAGCTCGTGTTCCACAGCCACGCCGGTCGCTTCCGCTCCGTCCGTCGTCTGCCCCTCACCGCCCTCTCCGCAGGCAAGATCGAGAGCCTGCGCATCATGGTCGACACCTCTTGCGTCGAGATCTTCGTCAATGGCGGCGAGGCCACGATGACCACCCGTTGGTTCCCGCTCGACATCAAGAATCTGGCTGTGACCTCCACCATCAAGGGCGAGCATCACGCCTGGAACCAGCACGGCTGGACCTTCGAAAACATAGCGTAACTGGATCATGGCCTTTGGGACGGGCACGTTATCTCGTGGCTCAGACAGTCCTCGCTTCGCTGCGGAACTCGCCACGAGATAACGTGCCCGTCCCAAAGGTCACCGTTACTCTGGACGTGGTAGATAATTGGTGAGGGGCTATCGCCCCTCGTTTTTATACGCTTCGTTGCGGGAATCGCTACGAGTTGACGACATCGCAACCTCGAACGAAGGTCTGGATATAGATATCGTGGTCTTTGTCGAGGAAGACGTTGAAGACGACGCGCATGGGACTTCCGGTGCGGGACAGATACATGCGCACCTCGTCGATGGCCACGCGGGCTGCGGATTCGTTGGGATAGTGGAATACGCCCGTTGAGATGCAGCAGAAGGCTATGGAAGCACAGCCTGCGGCATCGGCGGTTTCCAGACAGCTCCTATACGAGGAGCGCAGCGCGAGCTCGTCTCGTGCCGTCGGGACAGGACCGTACACGATAGGGCCGACCGTATGAATCACATGCGCAGCAGGTAGGTTGAAACCAGGAGTAATCTTGGCAGAGCCCGTAGGCTCCTCATGACCTTGTGCTCGCATGATCTCTGCGCAGGCAAGACGCAATTGCACGCCGGCAAAGGTATGAATTGCATTGTCTATGCAATGATGCCCCGGCACGAAGCAACCGAGCATTTGGGAGTTGGCCGCGTTTACGATGGCGTCCACCGCAAGCGTCGTGATGTCGCCTTGCCAGAGGAAAAGCTGGTCTCCATACGCTCCGACGCCAACGGGAGCCAGGTCTTTCATGCGCACTACCCCGCGCTCCGCAAGACGATCCGTCAAGTATGCGTCCTGGACCTCGCAGAACTCTTCGCTCACAGGCTCCGCCGGGCGAACGTTCATGAGAGCACGTAGCAAGTCACGCTGCCCGTCTTGGCCACATGGCACTTGCACGCCCATCAAGTCTGGCCTTTCACGCAACAAAGCCTGTATGAGCCAGAGCCTTCTCTCGTCCTGCGTCATGTCCATAACGTCCCGTCCTTCAATGGCTGCGAGGTTTTAGTGCATCAGCGATCCTGGCCACATGCGGCCAGCTACGAGCTTGTCCCATTCGTCGGCACTCACCCTATGCGTAGTCCACGCGATGTCGTGCTCTCGTGCGTAGCTCTCCAGCTCGTTCGTCACTCCGCGTCCACACGATTCGCGACCTACGAGCGCGCTGCTCAGTGGGCCATAGCAAAACACCAAGGCGGTACGCCGCTTTCTGGATCCGTCCAAAACGCAAATCATGCTCGACGGTGCTTGAGCCAAGAGCATGCCAGCGGTACAGGCGTTTTCCGTAGCTTCGGTAAGCGACAAGAACGTCGGCACGGTGTCTTCGTATCCACCCGCCACTTCCAAGCGCGTAAGGTTTACAAACATGCGATCACGAAGCTTGTCGAGATACGCGAAGGACGGAATGCGCTCGCCATTGAGTATGTCCTGCAACTCCTCCACCGACTCGTCACCCAAGGCGCGGGCTGCGCGGGCAATGCTGAAAGTGGGGATGCATTCGTGGATAAGCAAGAACGCCGCGCGAATGCGCTCCGCATAGCGCGTAGCATAGTCAATAGGAGCGTTCGCATCCGGTGCGGGAGCCTTATCGAGCGCGTCGTCCCAATATGGCAATTCCCTGCCTTCTCTTTGTATCCGGTCGAGATAGTCCTCAAATGCAGGAAGCTCGACATCGATTTCCTCTTGTGTGGCATTTGTCGTTGCCTGAGCATCGATGCCTTGAGGAACAAATACCGTCGCATGCGCATCCTCCACTGCTTGTGGAGACGAAGGCATCACGGGCCTTTTTATCGGAACGGTAACGGCATCCTGCACCACCACCGCACGAGGAACCTGTGCGGGAGATTGTGTCGAAGCCTGCGTTGGTGTCGAATCGGGAGCCTTGGTCTGGACGCTTACAACGGTAGCCCGCTGCGCATCCGATGAGGTCGCCTCAACGGTCTCATCGACTATGGCCTGCTGCACGACCTCCGGCTCGTTCGTGGCCTTGTTTGTGGAAACGCGGGCATCGGAAGCGCCGTGCTCCTCCGGCTTCGATGCTTTGGCGGCCCTACGTTCACGTTCTTCTTGGCGCGCTCGCTCAAGCTGCTCGATACGCTGCAGCTGCCTGGCGTTCTCGGCACGTTTCGCCTGCCTCTCCTGCTCGTCAAGCTCGAGATAGGCCTCTTCGACCTCTGGTCTCAACTCCATCTCGAAGACGCCGGC
>CACXZL010000306.1 GCA_902772085.1 uncultured Coriobacteriaceae bacterium
AACCTGAAGGTCTACATCGGCGACCTGAACGACCTGGCCTACGCCGACGCCCTCACGTCGCTTCGCAACAAGGGAGCGTTCAACTACTACATGGAGGGCCTGCGAGCCCAGATGAGCGAGCCAGAAAGCAACCTCGCCTTCGCCGTGGTAGCCTTCGACTGCAACAACCTGAAGGTAATAAACGACGAATTCGGTCACGACAAGGGGGATATCCACCTTCAGGTCACCGCACAGATAATTTGCGAGACCTTCGACCACAGCCCCGTATTCAGGGTGGGCGGAGACGAGTTCGTGGCCGTGTTGCAGGGAGAGGACTACGAGAACCGCGACGCGCTCCTGAGGGCGTTCGACGAGGCGTGCGCCGAGACACGCTCAACGGCCGAGGACGCCTGGAAGAAGGTCGACATCGCCCGCGGCATGGCCGTATACGACCCGGGCGAGGACAATGCAGCGGACGACGTCGCACGGCGGGCCGACAAGCTGATGTACGAGAACAAGTGGTCCGTAAAGGGAATGAAAACGGAGCGATAGATTATGTGTACGAGAAGCCATATATCCGAAGAGGGCGTGCACGACCTAGTGGGCGTGCACGAAGGCGAGAATGACATCGTGGTGGTTACCGATGCGCTAACGACGCTCTTCAACCGGCATTTCCTCGACAACTTCGTGAAGCGCCTCCTGGCGATTCTCGTTTGCACGTTGGCGGCCCTGCTCTGCGCCGCACCGGCTTCGCCTGCGCTGGGAGAGGACGGCGACGCCCTGACGGTCGGCGTGCCAGTGGATCGCTGCCCCATGTTCTACCAAGACGCGAGCACCGGCGAGCTCGTCGGCATCGGCGTGGACCTTATGCGAGCCGCGGCGGGCGAGGCCGGGTTCTCCCCGACGTTCAGGCCCATAAGCGAGCCCACGTTGAAGGAGGCGCTCGACAACGGGGACTACGACGTCGTCATGCCCTTCGGCAGCGCCATACCCAGCGCCTCGGGGAAAGAGACCATCGTCTCCGAGAGCCTCATCCAGACGCCGTTCACGCTCGTCACCGTGGGCAACGAGGACCTGCCGCCTCTGGAGAGCCTGAAAGTGGGCATGCTCAAGTCGCTCGCCGGCGGCGCGGAGACCGTCGGGCAGCTCTACCCCGGTGTCGAGATAGAGATGTACGACACGATGGACGACAGCGTGAGGGCATTGCGCGCCGGCGAGGTTGACGCGCTACTCCACAACTCCTACGTGTGGAGCTACGTGCTTCAGAAGCCCGCCTACTCCGACTTGAAGGTGCAGCCCTTCACCGTGTTCTCCATGGACTTCCAGGCGGGCGCGATCGACGACGCCGACGGGCGCGCGACCATCGACCGCCTAAATCGAGGCATAGCCAAGCTGGACGACGTGAGCCGGCAGGCAGTGGTCCTGGACTACACCTCGCGCAACCTCTACCGCTACGACCTTTCCGACTATATGCACGCATACGGCCTGGTCGCATTGCTGGTAGTGCTCCTCATCGCCGCCGTCGTCGTGATCGCCGTGCAGAGGGTGCGCGCCATCCACGCGGATCAGGAGGAGAAGGTGCGCATGCTAGTCGATCACGACCCGCTGACCGGCGCCTACAGCATGGACGGCTTCAGGAAGAAGGCGGAGGAGCTGCTGCGGCTCCACCCCGACGAGACGCATATCATCGGCTACATCAACTTCAAGAGCTTCAAATACATAAACGACAGCCTGGGCAGGAGGGCGGGAGACGACCTGTTGCGCTTCTACGTCGCGAAAGCAAGCGAGTTCCTGGCGGGGGACGGGGCGATAGGGCGCCTCGAGGCCGACCATTTCGCGGTCCTTACCCGCCTCGACGGGGACGAGCGCTTGCTGAGCGACGAGGAGAACGTGCTCGACCCCACGAGGAACTACTTCATCGACCGGGGCAAGGAGACCCGCGTGCAGATTTGCGGCGGCATCTACGTGCTGGTCCCGGAGGACTACCGCAACATCGACATCGACCACATGCTCGACCTCGCCCGCGTGGCAGAGAAGCGCGTGCGCGACACCCGCAAGGACGGCTGCGAGTTCTACAACCCCGAACAGTGGGAGAAGGGCAAGCGGGTCGCCGACGTCGTGAGCCACCTTCCCCTGGCGATAAAGAACGGCGAGCTGCGGGTCTGGTACCAGCCCCAGGTGAACTACGTGACAGGCGACGTCACCGGCGCCGAGGCGCTCTGCCGCTGGGAGCACGGCAAGCTCGGGTGGATACGGCCCTCGGAGTTCATACCCGTGCTGGAGGAGACCGGCCTCATCTACGACCTGGATTGCTTCATCTGGGAGGAGGTCTGCAAGGACCTCGCGCGGTGGAACGAGCAGGGCATGCGCCAGTCGGTTTCGGTGAACCTCTCCAGGTGCGACATCCGCGACGGCGGGGACATCGCCGGCCACTTCAGCAGGCTCATGCGGGAGCACGGCCTCACCCCCGACCAGCTGAGGGTCGAGGTCACCGAGACCGCCTTCGTCGAGGACCCAGGGCTCCTGATAAGCACCACGGAGAAGCTTAGGGAACTCGGCATCGTGGTGGAGATGGACGACTTCGGCAGCGGGTACTCCTCGCTTCACATGCTGAAAGAAGTGCCTGTGGACCGCATAAAGCTCGACATGCACTTCCTCACCAGCTCGGGCGACCTCGAGAAGGGCCGCATCATCGTGAGCGACATGATCGGGCTCGTTGGTCGCCTGGGGATGGAGATGATCGCGGAAGGCGTGGAGACCAAGGGGCAGGCCGACTTCCTCCGGGAACACGGCTGCTCCGAGATGCAGGGCTACTACTTCTTCAAGCCCATGCCGGTCGAGAGCTTCGAGAAACTGGGCAAAACAATTGAATGCGCGTAGCGGTGGTAACACAATGAACCAG
The DNA here is from genome assembly GCA_902772085.1 of uncultured Coriobacteriaceae bacterium. Taxonomy (GTDB): domain Bacteria; phylum Actinomycetota; class Coriobacteriia; order Coriobacteriales; family Atopobiaceae; genus RUG440. The sequence goes on from CACXZL010000306.1 coordinate 2,882, forward strand.
GTTGATCGCAATCAGACCCTGCTGCAGCTCCAGGTCAGCTTACCAAAGAGGGTAATCCTCACGGTGCTGATCATGGCGATGCTCATCATGTTCGTTTTTTTCTTCAACATCCCGAACCCCAACATGATCCTGATCGCAGGCCTCGTCATATGCTCGGCATTGTTCGGCTATGGCGGCGGGGTCGTCGCCGGCGTCATCATGTTCTTCTATACCCTGTACTTCTTCTCCACGGGCCACAGCTTCACTGAGTTCACTCCCGAGAACCTGCAGAAAGTGGGCGTGTCACTCGTGGGCATTGCGGTGGACATGGTGTTCGTCTGCGCGCTGAAGCGTGCGGAAATGCACGCGTTCGCGCAGGTGGACGCTTGTATCTGTTTGACCTGCTTTCAACAGCAGTGGAAACGGGACGCTTTTCCGAAAACCAGGGAAAAAGAATGGTTGGTGACACAAGGTGGCAGATAAGCTGAGAAAGAACACGCTCATGCAGCTGCAGGTCAGCCTGCCTAAGAAAATTGTCATAACGGCAGTAATCATG
>CACXZL010000307.1 GCA_902772085.1 uncultured Coriobacteriaceae bacterium
ATTTGTCTACGAGGAGGTGGAAGCAATGAAACAGACAGATGAATACCTGCCATCTATTCCGCTCTCTACGTTTGAGGTTGCGGTACCTGAGAATGCCGAAGCCGATGCCAAGGCGAAGGCGCGCGTTGAGGAGATCATGCGTGAGCTTGAAGAGTCCATGAACGAGGAGAAGGTCCGCGAAGCCGAGGCAGAACTCAAGGCATTGGAGTCCTTAGACCATGTGGACGTCGAGGTAATCGAGAAAAACGTAGAAGACGAGATGCGTGAGAAAGACTACGAGAATCCAGCGAACAAGATCTCGCAGTTGGTTCCTGAGCTCGGGATGGAAGACGACTTGCCTGCAACGAACCAAGTAGAGTCCGATACCGATGGCCAGAGCGTAGTGCATCGAGCGGATGTGGCTCTCGAACAAAAGCAGGTACTCGCTTCCGACGAGGCGTCGTCCATTGAAATACCTGATGTGGCTATTGAAACCGTTGAACATTTCGATACGATCGATTCGGAGCAGGGTGGCAGTGAACCTGCAGAGGACCTCGTTCTCAATATGAATCATCAGGAGCGCGTGAAGGTGGACGAGGGTAAGACCTCTACCGTTGCCTTCCCCGCTCCTTTGACGCAGGATAAGCCACAGGGTTTCTTTGGCTCCATCGGCTCCGCCTTCGCACGTTTGTTTCACCTCGACCATTAAGAGAGACGATACATAACGAGACGGCTCCCACTCCTATCTCATATGAGCATAGGAGTGGGTTTTTCTGAAAGCTGCTAGTCGATGCGCATATCGCCATCTGCAATGAGTCCAGCGCGTCGGAGGCCGAAGCTGGTAAGCCATGCGATGGCAGCGGGGAGTATGACGCATACGAGTGCCATGGCAATCCATTCACGTGCCCCCGGGGTGATGCCGTCTGCAACCCAGCCCGAGTACAAGCCTATGGGTCCCACGAGTCCGCATGTGCCCATGCCGCTCGCGATTGCAGCGCCATTTTGCTGTAATCCAAAGACTACGGTGGCTATTGGTCCGCAAATCGCGCTTGCCACGAGTGCCGGTACCCATGTGATGGGCTTTTTGAAGATGTTTGGCACCTGAAGCATCGAGGTACCGAGCCCCTGTGACACTACACCGGACCAACCGTTGTCGTGGAAGCTCGCTGCTGCATAGCCCACCATTTGGGCGCAGCATCCCGCAAGAGCCGCACCGCCCGCCAAACCAGTGAGACCTAAGGCCGCGCAGATGGCAGCGCTCGAAATCGGCAACGTCAGCGCTGCGCCGACTACCACAGACACTACTATGCCCATCAGAAGCGGTTGCAGATCTGTGGCCCACATCACGAGGCCACCAAGCGAGGATGCCGCCGCGCCGACCCAAGGACCGACGGCGATCGCCAATCCACAACCGAGTCCCACGGTGACGCCTGGTGTCACGAGGATGTCTATCTTAGTCTCCTTCGAAACCGCCTTGCCCAGCTCGGCGGCAACGATGGCCACCACAAACACGGCGAGCGGTCCTCCTGCACCGCCGGCATCGTTTGCCGCGTAGCCCTTTGCGAATCCGCCGATTTGACCCAATACCTGGAGTCCCGTGAGATCACCTAACGTAGACAGGATCATGCCGATGAGCAGTGAGGCAAACAATCCTTGCGCCATGGCACCAAAGGCATCTATGGCATAGCGTTGGAAACTGAAGCGTATGTCCTTACGCTCGAGAAACGATGTCTTTTCTGACATAACTCCTCCTTGTAGTGCTGTGAGCAACCTTCATATTGTATGGCTTCGCCAGGCCGGCAAAAAAAGATTTCCCCGTTCTGAAAGAAATGGTTTCGACAAGAGCGACAATGCTTTCGTGGGCCGTGGGCCGAAGAGGCGGACAACGGCGATCTCGCACCTCTTTTCGTAGCGGATGAAGGTCGGGAGTAATCTATACTCTTGCGCAAGATGAGAAAGGAACTGCAATGTCTCAGAAGACTGAACGTATCGCCATCGAAGGAATGCACTGTGCCAATTGTTCCGCGCTCATTCAAAAGATGGTTGGACGCATGGAAGGTGTGCAGGAGTGCAGCGTGAATTTCGCCGCAAACAATGGCACCGTGACCTACGACTCAGACGCGACGAGTATATCCCAGGTCATACAGACCATCGTGGATCTTGGCTACGGCGCCACCGTGATTCCCAAGGAAAACCGTGCCGCATTTGATCAGGAGCGCCGCGCCAAGGAGGCCGCTCAGCACAAACATGACCTGCGTCTTTTTGTGATGTCGCTTGCATTGACGTGCGTCATCATGATTGTCTCTATGACGCCTTTGGGCATGAATCTGACGATGCCGTTGGCCACGGCAGTCTATGGTGCTGATCATACGCATGAGCAGATGATGCTCGTGATGAACGTCGTCTGTCTCGTCCTTACCATACCGATTCAGTTCGTGGCGGGACTGCGCTTTTATCGAGGGGCATGGGGTGCGCTCAAGGCGCGCGCGGCAAACATGGATACGCTGGTGGCGGTGGGAACCACCATCGCATTTGCATACTCACTGTACGTTACCTTATCGCCTACTACGGCGGGTACCATGGCGCCCTTTGAGACGAGTGCCATGCTCATCACCTTCGTGCAGCTGGGAAAGATGCTCGAGGCGCGAGCAAAGGGTCGGGCCGGTGAGGCGGTAGAGGAGCTCATGAGCCTTGCGCCAAAGATCGCCCACGTGCATCGCGCGGGCGAGGTGGTGGACCTGCCTGCCGATGACCTTCGCGTGGGCGATGTGGTGGATGTGCGGCCTGGCGAGAAGATTCCTGTGGACGGCGTTGTGGTCCAGGGCTCCAGTTCGGTGGACGAGTCCATGCTTACGGGTGAGCCCATGCCGCAGGAAAAGAGCACGGGCGACGAAGTCACGGGTGCAACCATAAACGGCAACGGGACGTTGGGCGTGCGCGCGACGCGCGTCGGTGCTGAGTCCACGCTCTCGCGCATCGTGGAGATGGTGGAGCAGGCACAGGGCTCCAGGCCGCAAATCCAGCAGCTTGCCGACCGTATAGCCGCGGTGTTTGTACCGGCCATTCTGACGCTGGGACTCGTGACGTTCGTGGGCTGGATCTTGTATGCGGCGGGAAACGGCGGCATCGACGGGGCCTCCTTCGAACGCGCCCTTATGGCGGGCGTGTCGGTCATCGTGGTGGCATGCCCATGCGCCTTGGGCCTTGCGACGCCCACGGCCGTGATGGTGGGTACGGGGAGAGGTGCCGAGCAAGGCATCCTGATCAAAGACGGAGACGCGCTGCAGGAGGCGGGCAAGATTCGTCGGGTGGTCTTCGACAAGACCGGTACGCTTACGCAAGGCATGCCCATGGTGGTCGGCGTTGCGTACGGTGACGAGGCGAGCGAGGAAGACGTAATCCGATTTGCCGCCGCGCTGGAGAAGGGAAGCGAGCATCCGTTGGCCCGCGCCATTCTCATGTATGCTTCCGAGCATGACGTAGAGGTTCCTGCAGGGATGGTGACCGACTTCGAGGCGAAAGCCGGTAAAGGTGTCGTGGGACGTGTGGACGGGGAGCTTTTTGGCTTTGGCAACGAGCGACTGGTCCGCGACCTTACGGGTGCTGGCCTGCCCGCGTGGTGCACAGAGTTTGCGTCAGAGGGCATGGGTGCTCATGCAACTACGATGTATCTCGTCTTTGCCTCATTTGGCGTGGCAGGGGCGATTGCGGCTGCCGATCAGGCAAAGCAGAGCGCTGCGGAAGGCGTGCGGCAGTTGCGTGAGATGGGTTGCGAGGTGTATCTGCTTACGGGCGATGCAAAAGGTTCGGCTAGGCATGTGGCGCGTCAGGTAGGTGTAGAGGAGACAAACGTGATGGCCGAGGTGTTGCCGGGGCAGAAGGCTGAGCGTGTGGCCGAGCTGATTGATGTTGAGCACGAGCGGCTCGTGGCGATGGTTGGCGATGGCATAAACGACACGCCGGCACTTGCGACCGCAGACGTCGGCATCGCCATGAGTGCGGGGTCGGATGCGGCGCTAGAGGTGGGCCAGATCGTGCTCATGCACGACGACGTGCGTGACGTGGCCAAGGCCATTGCCCTCTCGAAAGCGACGATGCGCAAGATTCACCAGAACTTTGCATGGGCGCTCGGATACAACCTGCTGCTGGTGCCGTTGGCTGCCTTTGGCATCTTGCCTCCCGAGCTTAGCTCCGCCTGTATGGCGCTTTCGAGCGTGAGCGTGGTGACAAACTCTCTCCTCTTGCGTCGCGCAAAGATATAGCGTTTGGAAGCTGTCTTACCAAAACGTATTTGGTATGGAGGGTTATTCCGTCAAAACCACCTTTTGAAGCATTGCTTGAGCGTACCTGTGGTACGCTTTTCCAGCACATTGGACACAGGGAGCGCATATGGCTATCATCAGGAACGAACGTTCTTCTCGACTACCACAGGAACCTCAAGCAGAGGAGACGCCCGAAGAAGAGGAGATTGACTACAGCTGGCATCCGAGCGACGAGGAGTTCACATCCCCGATCACGTCCGACCAGTGGGCTGAGTTGCTGGGTGATGCGACGTTTAGCGAGACCGATGCGGCTCGTGCCATGCGGTGCTTACGCGACTACGGCGGGCCAGCAACCTTCCAGCAGTTGAGCATCCGCTATCGGGGAACCATGGGCCGCTACAGGCGCTGGCTCAACGATGCGGCTCAAGCGGCGGGGCAACGCTATGGAGTACCTGCACCGCAGAAGGATCAGTTTGGCATGGACGAATGGTGGCCGCTGCTCTATCGTACGCGCGCCACGGGAAAGCCTGGAGCCGGCGTCTTCGAGATGGAGTTGAGACCAGAGGTCGAAGAGGCCTATCTCGAGCTTGACGAGCAGGAGAGGCAGGCGAAACGTGCCGAGAACGCCAGG
>CACXZL010000308.1 GCA_902772085.1 uncultured Coriobacteriaceae bacterium
CGTCTTCCGTAAGCTCACGAGTGGAAGTGATTACGGGAATGCGCCCCACGAACTCGGGAATCATGCCAAACTTATGAAGGTCCTGCGGCATGACGGACGACATCAGCGCGTCCTCGTCCTCCTCCACGTTCTTTCCCAGCTCGCCGGAGAAGCCCACGCCACGCTTACCGATCCTGTCGGCCACAATCTTGTCGAGCCCCACAAAGGCACCTGCGCAAATGAAGAGGATGTTTCTCGTGTCGATGTGAATGAGCTCTTGTTGTGGGTGCTTGCGCCCTCCCTGCGGCGGCACGCTGGCCTCGGTGCCCTCGAGGATCTTGAGAAGCGCCTGCTGCACGCCCTCGCCCGACACGTCGCGCGTAATCGAGAGGTTCTCCGCCTTGCGTGCGACCTTGTCGATCTCATCCACATAGACGATGCCGAGCTCTGCGCGCGAAACGTCCCCATCGGCTGCGTTTATGAGCTTGAGCAGGATGTTTTCCACGTCTTCGCCCACGTAGCCCGCCTCAGTGAGCGTCGTGGCGTCCGCAATGGCAAAGGGCACCTCGAGAAAGCGCGCGAGCGTCTGCGCCAGAAGCGTCTTGCCCGTACCCGTGGGACCGAGCAGCAAGATGTTGCTCTTCGCGAGCTCCACGCGCTCCTCGCCCTCTTCGACCTGGTCGTCACCGGATATGATGCGCCGATAGTGGTTGTATACGGCCACGCTCATGGCGCGCTTCGCCTGCTCCTGTCCCATCACATACTGTGAAAGCTCATCGTAGATCTGATGAGGCGTCGGAAGGCGCTTTATCGGCAAGTCGAGCGCCTCCACGGGTTTCTCCTCCTGAGCCTTTCCTTCAGCCTCATCCAAGATGTCGTTGCAGGCACTCACGCATTCGTCGCAGATGAATATCCCACCTGCACCCTGTATGAGCTTGTTGACCTGATTACGCGCCTTCCCGCAGAAAGAACAACGCATCTCCATGTCTGTGGGCATGCACCTACTCCTCGTTTGTCTGATCGTTGCGAGAGGTGATCACGCGATCTACCAGACCGTACTCCATGGCTTCGATGGCACGCAGGTAGTTGTCTCGCTCGGTGTCCTGCTGAATCTTCTCGATAGGCTGTCCTGTGGCATCCGACAAGATCTTGTTGAGGTGCTCGCGGATGTACTTGGTCTCGTCGGCCACGATCTGGATGTCTGTCTGCTGGCCCTGCACGCCAGAACTCGGCTGGTGGATGAGCACCATGGAGTTTGGAAGGCACATCCGCTTGCCCTTGGCTCCCGAGGCGAGCAGGACAGCTGCCATGGAGGCGGCCATGCCCACGCATATGGTGGACACCTCAGGCTTGATGAAGTTCATGGTGTCGAGAATGCCGAGGCCCGCATAGACCTCACCACCAGGAGAGTCGATGTAAAGGGAAATGTCCTTGTCGGGGTCTTGGCTTTCCAAGTGCAGGAGCTGCGCGATGACGAGGTTTGCGCTCTCGCGGGTGATCGGCTCGCCGATAAACACGATGCGGTCGTTCAGCAGACGAGAGTAGATGTCGTAGCTTCGCTCGCCGCGCGGCGTCTGCTCTACGACATAGGGAATAAGAGGTATGTTTGTGGGATTGACCATAGGTCCTCCTTCTATCATGGTCACAAATCTACATACTAGCCTAAGTTACCCAGATTCATTCAACTTGATTCATGTCACAAAAGAATTGACAAAACCTGTCTCACAAAAGAAGGGGTATCCCCTGAGCGTACACTGGCCTCGCGTACCTTCAGGGGATACTCCCTTCGTTTCAAACAATTCTCAAACGCTCGGATTACTCCTCGTCAGAACCATCCTCAGCGTTGCGCTCGGCTACCTCATCAACGATGTTTACATTGGCGTTCTCGACCAGCCACTGCACGGCCTTCGTACGACGAATCGACTCGCGTACGGCAGGCATACGGCCCTCGTCCAAGAACTCCTTCATCGACTGCTTCACGTCGGGCACGCCCGCACGCTCAAACTCGGCAACGATGTCCTCATCGGTGGCCTCGAGGCCAAGATGCGCCACAAGAGCATCGAGGGCGAGCGACTGACGCGCACGCTCACCAGCCTGCTCATGCAGGTCGTTCACAAAGTCGTTGGCATCCGCACCGCGAGACTTCAGATACATGTCGAGGGACATGCCTTGGTTTTGCAGCTGGGTGAGGAACTGGTTGGCAATCTCGTTGAAGATCTGCTCGGTATAAGCGGCAGGTATCTCCTCGAGCGTGAGGTGCTCACCGATTGCCTCGACGACGCGATCCTCCTTCAGCTGAGGAAGCGAGGCTTTCTTGTCGCCCTCAATCTCCTCCTTCACGGCTTCGCGCAGCTCATCGATGGTGTCGAAACCAAAATCTTCCTTCACGGTCTCCTCGTTTAGCTCGGGAGTGACGGGATGGCGCAGAGCGTTCACCTTCACCTTTGCGGCAAACGTAGCCTCATGCCTCTCGCCATCGCGCTCGTGTGAGCGCGTCCAAGAGATCTCCTTCTCGTCGCCGACCTTCATGCCCTGGAGACCCTCGAGGAACTCCTCATGGAAACGAGGGTTGTCGAGGCTAAACATGCGGTTTTCACCTTCATACTCACGAAGGTTGCTGATGTTTTCCACATCGGCGAGCACCATGTCGTTGCCCTCGGCTCCACGATCTTCCTCTACGTCCTCAAACGTCGTACGATAAGAAAGAAGGACCTTGATCTGCTGCTCTATCTCGGCTTCGGTGGCTTCCTCGGGCGGCATATTGATGGTGGGAGCGTCATACGAATCAAGCTCGACATCCGGGCGCACCGTAATCTTTGCCTCGATGGTGTAGTCGGACTTCTCCTGAGCGAGCTCGGGCTCCTGACCGTAGTTGATCTGGCCGATGGGTACCACATCGAGCTGCTCTACCATCATGGGCTCGGCTTCAGTGAGAAGAGCATTCGTGGCTTCAGCAAGAACAGCCTGACGCCCAACAATTCCATCAATAACGGGGCGAGGAGCACGGCCACGACGGAAACCCTGGAACGCATACCTGCGCGCGATGTCCTTATAGGTCTTCGCTATGGCAGCGTCAACGTCTTTCTTGCCGATAGTAAGGTTGGCAACAAGAAGGCCGCTTTCGGGCTTCTCAGTGGTAACTGTGATATTCAACGTTCCTCCAGTGTCTAGCGCTTATTTATCGGGCAAACACCCAAAAGTGCGATGGTGCGGGCGAAAGGACTCGAACCTTCACGGGTTGCCCCACTGGAACCTAAATCCAGCGTGTCTGCCAGTTCCACCACGCCCGCTAATGCACACGAGAAAGAATAGTAGCAGATAAATTCATGCGTGGCAAGTGATTGCAAACAAAACCTATGCCAAAGAGGCAATCTGTTGCAGTTCACACCCCTGGTCCCTGCGCATGCCAGCAAGCGG
>CACXZL010000309.1 GCA_902772085.1 uncultured Coriobacteriaceae bacterium
TCGTAGTCGTGATGCGGGAACACCTGCTTCCAACGCTGGATGAGACTCTTCGGTACGGGCTGGGCACCAACGTGCATCAAACGCCACTGGTCGAGCTCGTAATCGTCGAGGCGCAGATCACCGCGCTCGATTGCCGAGAGGATGTCTTGCACCCAAGGCACGAGAAGCCACACGATGGTACAGTGCTCGCGACTTACCGTGTCGAAGATGAACCGAGGACTCACACCTCGAAGCAGGACGGCCTTCGACCCACACGTCAAGCTCCCCATCCAGTGGAATTTCGCGCCGGTGTGATACAGGGGCGGTATGCATAAAAACACGTCGTCGTGCGTCGTTCCGTGATGCACGGCCTCCATCTCCGCCGCTTGCGTAAGACTCTCGTGGTTGTGAAGGATGGCCTTGGGGAACCCGGTGGTGCCGGAGCTGAAGTATATGGCAGCATCGTCCTCGGCATAAAGGGGAATCTGCGGATCGTGGCTCGAGCAAAGAGCCTCCATCTCCCGGTAGCTCTCAGCCCACGTAGGACAGTCGTCACCCACGTAGAAGAGGAGGCGACCAGTCTGAATCATGGGCACGATCTCTTCCACGCGGCCTATGAACTCGGGTCCAAAGAAGAGCACGTTTACATCGGCCTTGTCCATGCAGTAGGCAATCTCGTCCGCCGAATAGCGGAAGTTCAGGGGCACTGCCGTAGCACCCGTCTTCAGGACACCAAAGTAGATGGGCAGCCACTCGATGCAGTTGTACAGAAGGATGGCAACCTTGTCGCCCTTATGTACGCCACGTGAGAGAAGGAGATTTGCCACGCGGTTCGCCCGCTCGTCAAAGACAGACCAGGTAATCTCACGGCGATACGGCTCATCGTCTGTAGTCTCCACCAAGTCGTATTCGCGCCACGTGATGTGGCGGTCCTCCTGTCTCTCGGGATTCACCTCCACGAGCGCTACCTCGTTTGGATACTTCGCGGCATTGAGCCTTAGCATATCGGGAACGATCACGATACTTCCTCCTCAGGCGTGTATATAGCTGCATAAGGATACGACAAACCACAACAAAACGCGAGTGTTTGAAAGCGTCACGAAACGAAGATGGTCATGTGGGGTTTTCACGGAATCGCCAGGGCACCGGGTCTGTAATCTGCCGAAATTACGTCTGGCAATGCAGCCCGCTGCACCAGCCGAGCCCGTGAAAACGTGTCACCTTCGGACAACGCGAGCCTTAGAACTTCTCCACCCTGCCAGCGCTTTGCACCATGTCATGGAGACGGGCGATCTCCACGGGAATCTTATCCAGATCATAGGGCGTCATCTGGTATATCCAGTTGAGCCAGTTCCGATAGAGCAGATTGGCGTGTGAGCGCCAGGTAAAGATGGGCTGACGTTCCGGATTGTCGTCTGGGAAGTAGTTCTCAGGCAACTTAATAGGCTTTCCGGCTCTGAAGTCGCGCCAATACTCCCCCGCCAGCGTATCGCGTCCGTACTCGAAGTGCCCCGTCACATATATCTCATGGAAGTCGCGTGTGGCCACAAGTGCGGGCCCCGTCGCAAACCCCTCGGAAAGCACCTGCAGCTCGGGATGCTCCGCCAAGTCGATGGTCTCGATGGCCGCATGCCGAGAATGCGGCATGTTGTGCACTTCGTCGAAGCCGTTTGTAAGGAAGTTGTACTCGTCGCACAACCGCTGAGGAAACACGCCGAAGAGCTTTGAGGGAAGCTGGCGTTTGCGAATACCATACAAGTGATATAGCATACCCAACGCTCCCCAGCACAGGCTCATGGTAGAAAACACGTGCTCCTGGCTCCAATCCACGATGCGACAGAACTCGTCCCAGTAGTCGACCCCCTCAAACGGCAGATGTTCCACTGGAGCGCCCGTGATGATAAGCCCGTCGTAGTTCTTGTCCTCAAAGTGATCGAAAGAGTCATAGAACTTTATGAGATGGTCTGCCGAGGTGTTCTTTGACTCATGAGACGAGACGCGCATGAAGTCGCAGGCCACCTGAATGGGCGACTTCGATATGAGACGGAGAATCTGGGTCTCCGTCTCGATCTTGGTGGGCATGAGGTTGAGAATCGCTACCTTGAGAGGACGTATGTCCTGCCTGCTTGCCACCTCTTCCTCAAGCGCAAAGATGCGCTCCTCATGCAGGATTTTCTTTGCGGGCAACCCGTCCGATACGTTTATGGGCATGAATCTCCTCCTCTGACGTCAACGATACATCATACTACACCGCGTGGCCGCCGCGGCGCCAAAAGCCATATTGCCCGCACGCGCTCACGACACGCGAACCATGCCGACGATCGCTCAAGCCGCCAAAGCGAAAACGGGACTCTTCATGCATTTTCTGCAGGATGAAGACTCTTGGTAGATACTAGAATCATGATCAATACATTTGCCGAGCTCGGGCTCAACGAGCATATACTCGCCGGGGTGGAAGCCCTCGGCTTTACCACCCCGACCCCAGTCCAGTCGCAGGCCATCCCAGCGGTTCTCGAGGGACGCGACATCGTGGCCTCCGCACAGACCGGCACCGGGAAGACGGCAGCCTTTGCGCTTCCCGTCCTTCAAATCATCGCCCCCGCGTCACGCGCGGCACGCGAGGCCATCGTAAGCGCCACAACCATAGAGGAGCAGGCCGACGCACCTGACGTGACCGCCTTCGCAGCCACCCATGACGACTCGCCTTCCATCTCCGTCCCCGCATCGCTCGGCGATCGAGCAGGAGATGCGGCCATCGACGCCGCATCGCGCGACCTCAGCAACGACAAGGACGACTTCGCCACGAACCCGTCAGGAGGAGAGGCCCCCAAGCCAAAGCGCCGTCCCAGACGGCACCACCGCAAAAGGCCGCCCTCGGCCGATCCCACCACGAGCACGGGCGAGACCACGCAAGGGCCGATCGAGGCGGCTTCCGCCACTCACGAGGCAGTCACGCCGCATAGCGGTGACGCCTCGGCGCCAGACACCGCATCCGATGGGGCTCCTTCGCAGAAAGCCGCGCCCGCGCGCAAGAGAAAGCGCAGACGCGCCCGCGCGCAGGAAGATGCGAAAAAAGACATGCAAGGCGTGCAAAGCGACGCGCAGGAGCCAACGAAACCGAAGCCGAAGCGCAAACGCAAACGAAAGCGCAAAAGGTCAGCCAACTTACCGGATACCCGCGCAAACAACCCCAACGCACATCCCTTTGGACCCTTTGCCCTGATCGTCACGCCCACCCGCGAGCTTGCACAGCAGATCGACCATGTTGTCTCAGTGGTTTGCGAGCACACCGGTCAGCGCGCCGTCATCGTCATGGGAGGTGCCAAGTTCGAACGTCAGATCCGCGAGCTCGAAGCCGGATGCGACATGCTCGTCGCGACGCCCGGGCGTCTCATCGACCTCAT
>CACXZL010000310.1 GCA_902772085.1 uncultured Coriobacteriaceae bacterium
CGCCCACTCGGACGAACCGGAGATGAACACCTCCGGCGTGCCGTAGAAGCTCTGGGAGTCCACGCGTACAATGTCGGATACCACGATCTCGGTCGTGGGGGCGTGGACGCAACGGAACCGCACCTCGGCGAACTGGGCGGAAGGCGGCGGCAGCGGAAGCCCGGTTACATAGTCCTTGCCAGGCGAGGCGACGTCGGAGAACATCACCTCGGCAACGACAAGATAATCGGTCGCCAGCTTTTTCGAGAGCCGGCAGACGTCATTAGGGTTCGCGTTGGGGTCGTTGACGATGCGGTCTAGCTCACGGTCAATCTCGGGGCCGAAAGAGCGGTCGAGGGTGCGGAAGCTTCCGGTGTTGGTAAGCTGGATGCTCAGGTGGTCGACGAGCGCGTCAAGCCAGCTGCGGGCCTCGAGGGAGTTTCCCCAGACGGTGACGGTCTTAGACTTGGTGATGAACGGCGCGACCGCTATGCGCGGCTTCTTCGCCGGGGGGAATGGACTCGCCGACACATCAGTTGGCGACGCCGCTGGGAGAGGCGGGGCTGCGCCCTCGTCGCTCTCGTAGAAGCGAAGGACGTCCTTGACCTTTGCCTTGCCCGAGACGAGCTTCGCCGAAGAAGTGTTCTTGCCGACGTCAGTGACTTCGCAGACACCTACCGTCTTCTCCTTGTAGACGGTCTCGTCGGTGTCGTCGTCGACGATGGCCTTGCGGCGGCGCACTTCGTACTGCTCTCCGACCTCGAGGAAGTCGGCGCCGTAGCTGAGCGTAAGGTCGCCATCATCGTCGTCGTAGTCCATGATGTACATCGGATAGTCGCGCATGAGAATCGCGAGCGCCACCCGCTTGACCACAAAGACGAGCATGTCCTTCGGCGTCTGGCAGTACGCGGCCACGCGCAGCGTCTCGGCCTCGTATGGCTCGGGGTGGGCTATGGACAGGCTGGCGGTGCCTCCCGCCTTCGATCTCGTCACCTCGACCTCTAGGCCATACGCCCTCAGAACGTCGGCCATATACTCTAGGGCTTCGATTCCGCTCTTACGGTCAATCTCCATCCCGTATTCGTCCGTTCCGTGGTCTTCGCACTCTCGCACGCTGACCCTGCAAACGCTAAACGTCCTGCTGTTCTCCATCGTTCCGCCCCCTTGCTCGGATGTGTCACTAACTAGGTTTATGATACTTCACAGCGGGGAGAGTGTCAATAACCTAGTTAGTGACACTACCGGCTATTTTGCCACAAACTAGGTTAACGGCACAGTTGGTAAATATCCGAAAATCGGATATTTACCAACACTGAATTGTTCCTGGCTAGATTTGGGGAAATATCGGGTTTTGGGTTATCCGCTCTGCGGGCTTGTGGTCACATCAGAGGGCGATAGCAAAAACAGGGGTAAAGGGGCGGAACGCCCCTTTATATGCGAAATCCTTTAGGATTACGGCCGTAGGCCGTGGGAGTGGTTGCCAGACACAACGGAGCCGCTACGCTCTCAAGGACTTGCACAACGGCGGGAAAAGCCTACCTCCTGCTCTAATTGCCGAGGATTGGGCAACGGTTGAGGTAACGCGCTCCGCTTTAGCGGCTGGACTTGTCCCGAATTGGAACGCTCCGAAAGGCTTGGTAGCCTGTCAGTGGTCGATAAGTTCGGAGCTGCCGAAACCGCGATGCAAGTTTGTGGTAAGGTCTTCAGGGTAAGCAAAACCCCCGCTTACGCTCGGCAAAGCTGGCGGGGGTTTCCAAAAAAGTAAGTAAGGAGTACTCTCACCCATGTGGGGCAAAAAGTCAAACACAAAACCGCAGGTAGGCGAAACGAACAATCTTCTGCAAAGATTGATGGTTCGTGAGCGCAAGCCCAGCGCGCTTAACTTGATTATAGACGTACATTACGCCGCCGAGTGTATCAGCGTGCATGTGAAGCAGCCCGAAGAGAGTTAGAAGGGGCTGGACATGTACGCGAAGGTATCGATACAAGGGAACATAATAGAAAAGACGGTAATGGAGCACCGTAACAGGTGCTGCAATGCCATAAAGATAGATGCAGAGCATTGGATGGATGCCAACGGGGAAATTCACGAGTACGAAAAGAAGAGCGACAAGAGAACGGACAACATAAAAGAGCTAAAGGCCACATTCAAAAGAATAAGGGCTTTGGTAAACACCAATTGCACGGAGCCAAATAATATAAGGTGGATAACACTAACATATGCGGAAAACATGACAGACACAAAGAGACTGTACAGGGACTTTGAGAGATTCTGGAAGAGATATAAAAGACGCTGGGGCAAGGCGGAATATATTTCAGTAATCGAGCCACAGGGGCGCGGTGCTTGGCACATACATTTAATAGTTATACATCCAGATGTAGCGCCGTTCATACCAAACAACGAACTGGCGGAATGCTGGGGGCAGGGCTTCGTAAACGTCAAATCTGTGAAAGATTGTGACAATCTCGGCGCTTACCTCTCGGCATACCTTGGGGATACCGTCGTAAAGGAAGGTGAGCCGTACACCTGCGAGAAGAAGTGCAAGGACGGCACGACGAAAAGAATTCTCAAGGGCGGAAGGCTCCACATGTACCCAAAGGGCATGAACATTTACAGGCACAGTAGGGGAGTGAAGCAGCCAGAGGAATACTGGATTGAGACGGAAGAGGACATGGAGCGGACGGCGGATCTGCTGGAAGGCGCTGCCATGACGTACAGTAAAGAGTACGTATGGAAGGACGAGGAAACGGGCGAAGAGCACAGGGTTTGGAAAGAGTTCTACAACACCAAGAGAAGGCCGAAAGGAAGGCCGAAAGGGTACGTGAAGCCGCAAAAGCACGAGGAAAAAGCCCATATTGAGCAATCCCACGACAGCGCAGACACAGAAGCGGAAGGGGCGCGGGGCCCCTCCGCTTCTGGGGCTGGGATGTCGTGGGATTGCTCAATGGAATTTATGCGCGAGCTCTTGCGGAAAACAGGGAAAACAGGCGGGAAAACGGGATTGTTCACGGGTTCGTCTGGGAAATTCCCACAAACTAGGTTAATGACGTGACAAAAGAAGGCAGAGTGTCACAAACTAAGAAAATGGCACGCTTCTGCAGAAGAGTGCCAAAAACCAAGTAATTGAGAAACGAGCGAACCGCGCAACGAACAACGGCGAAGAAGCGCGTGAGCGCCGCCGTTGTTCGTTAGCGCGACGTGAGCGAGTCCCGCTCCCTCATCTCGCGCAATCTCCTGTTTCAATCCACTCGCCCGTGAAGGGCGAGACCACGTACCCTTTCGGCCTTCTCTTGGTGTTGTAGTTTCAATCCACTCGCCCGTGAAGGGCGAGACGTCGTCATCGGCTTGAGTGCTACTAGTGGCAAGCGTTTCAATCCACTCGCCCGTGAAGGGCGAGA
>CACXZL010000311.1 GCA_902772085.1 uncultured Coriobacteriaceae bacterium
GCTCGCGCGCGACCTACTGTCCATCGCTATGTTCGTGTCCTTGCTGGTTGGGGGGTTGGTGCCCGACGCACTGCACGTGATCTTCCTGCTCATCGCCCTCGTGGCGGCCGGGCTCCTGGCGTTCATGCGCTTTGGACGGAACATATTCGACGGCCTCGGGCCGACCCAGCGCAGCCAAAACGTCGTCGCCGTGCGTCGTGCGAACAGCACGACGGCCGCCCGTGGGTCGCGTCCGATAGTCATAGTCGCCCATTACGACACTCCGCGCGAGAGCCCCCTGCGCACGTCGGTGCTGGCGAGCTATCAGTCGATGCTCATTCGCGTGGGGGTCTTTTGCCCTGCGGTGGTGGCGGGAACGATCGTGTTCCAGATCATGCTATTCCTGCCTGAGCTCCTCCTGGACGTCGCGCAGCGCTGCAGCCTCGGCGGAGGGCACGCGCACCGACGCGGGCACGAGGTCCGACCACGGAAGGTAGCGGTCGACGACCTCCGGGTCGTCCAGGTCGCCCGCCAGCGGCAGCTCCTCGAGCAGCCACTCGACGTAGCGCATGGGGCTGAGGCCGCACTCCCTGGCCGTGGTGACAACCGAATAGATTCCGCACGAGGCCTCCGCGCCCCTCGGGGTGTTGCTGAAGAGCCAGTTCTTGCGGCTATGTTCTTTAGCACATAGCAGGCGCTATGTGCCGACGAGGGCTATGTGCCGGGCGGCGTGACGCCTTTGGCGCTACCTGCGACAACGCGCTGGCGTGACGCCTTTGGCGCTACCTGCGACAACGCGCTTGCCTTTGGCACATAACGCATGCATACGATTTCCCTGACGGTTGCAACCGAGCGAAGGGAGAACGTATGAACGACGCAACCACAAGGGAGCTCGCCCGCTTCGAGGAGCGGCTCAACGAGATGGGGTTCCACCCGAAGACCACCAGCGCCTACCTGCGCAAGCTGCGCGAGTTCTTGGCGGCATGTCCTCATGTGCTGGACGCCGACGAGGCCGACTCAGCCGCAGCCATCAACTCATTCATAGGCGGTGGCGTCGCGTACGATGACCACACGAGAAACGCCAGCCTGCGCAAGTGGCACTTGCTGCGCTTTGGCACGCGCGTCGGGAGGAAGCGGCTCGACGCTACCGACTTCGCCACGTCGACCCAGATTGACGCCGAGGTGGGCCGGCTCCGAGAGAGGCTCGTGTCGGACGGCCTCACGCCCGCCGTGGTCAACGCCCACTGCAGCGTCGTGGGGATGTTCCTCGGATGGCTGTTCCCGGACGGCGTCGTCTTGGCAGACGCCATCGACGAGGCGTCGGCGCTGGCGTTCATCACGTCCGAGAAGTCGCACCTGAAGCCGACGTCCGCCAAGGTCGAAGCCACGAGGATCGAGCGCTACCTGCGGCTCCTCTCCGAGGAGGACCCCGCGAGGCGGAAGGGCCTGCCCTTCGCGCCGGCGTGCTGGGGCACGTCGTCGCTTCCGCGCATGATCGACGAGGGCGAGCTGGGCGCGATCCTGTCCTCCCAAACGAACCCGGAGGTGGGGAGCCGCAACCGGGCAGCGCTCCTGCTGATGGCCAACATGGGGCTGCGCTGCTGCGAGGTCGTCGCCCTCGCTCTGGACGACGTCGACTTCCGAAACGGCACCGTGACCGTAGCGGCCACAAAGTGCCAGGACGCGCGCATGCTGCCGCTGGAGGAAGGGGCCGGGACGGCGCTTGTGGACTACATATGCCGCCATCGACCCAGGAGTGCGAGCCGTGCGATCTTCCTTCGCAACAAGTCTCACCGCGGGGAGCCCATGAGCCTTCCCCAAATGCGCAACTCGCTGCGATACCAGGCGAGGCTCGCGGGCGTGGGCGACTTCGGCACGCACATGCTGCGAAGGCGCGCGGCCACCTCGATGGTTGCGGCGGGCACGCCCGTGAAGGTGGTGGCCGACGTGCTGGGCCACGCGGAGGTGCAGACCACGACCGCCTACCTGCGCATCGACGTCGAGGGGCTGCGCGCGGTCGCGGCCGAGTGGCCGGGTGATGGCCGTGGGTAGGATGTCCGAGCTGGTCGACGGCTACGTGGAATACAAGCGCTCTCGCGGGTTCAAGATAAGGATAGAGGCGTACACCCTCCGGAGGTTCGCGTCCTGGGCGGACGGCGCGCACCCCGGCGAGCCACTCACGACCGAGCTCGCGCTGGGATGGATCGGCACGTTCGACGGCGTCACCGACTGGTACGGCGCGCGACTCTGGGAGACGGTGCGCACCTTCTCGCGTTGGGCGTACGTCGAGGACGCGCGCTCGGTGATGCTGCCCAAGGGCCGCGGCACGTGCCATGGCAGGGGCAAGCCGTACATCTACGAGGACCACGAGATGGCCACCCTGATGGCAGGGCTCTCGGGCCTGCACTCCCCGGACGGACTCCGTGCCAGGTCGGCCGTCGCCATGTGCGGCCTCATGCGCGCCTGCGGCCTGAGGCCGTCCGAGTGCTGCAGGCTCACCGTCGGCGACTACGACGCCAGGACGGCGACCCTGTCCGTGACGGCCACCAAGTTCAACCGATCCAGGCTGGTCCCGCTCAGCGACGGCGCCGCAGCGCGTGTCGAGTCGCACCTGTCGTCCCTTACGGGCGCCCGCGACGGCGCGCCCATGTTCCCGAGGACCGGTGGGTCGCCCTTTAACGTGCGCGGACTGGAGTACGCGTGGCAGCTGGTCCGCGACGCCTTGCTTCCCGACGGGGAAACGGCATGGAGTCGTCGCCCCCCACGCCCGTACGACTTGCGCCACACGATGATCACGAAGACCCTGGAGGGGTGGCTCGCCACTGGCGTCGACGTGGACGCGATGATGCCGCGCCTCAGCGCCTACGTCGGGCACCGCAAGGTCCAAGACACCTACTGGTACCTGTCCGCGACAGACGCGCTGCTGGGCACCGCGTCGGACATGTTCGCCTCCTACGCGCTGGGAGGTGACGGAAATGAGTAGGGCCGGGGCCACGTTCCAGGAGATGCTCGAGTCGTGGTTCCTCGCCTGGCTGATGGGCCATCGCGGACTCTCGCCCCAGACCGTCGCGTCGTACCGGGACTCATTCAAGCTGCTTCTCCGCTGGCTGGACGAGGAGCGCGGCATCAGGCCAGAGGACGTCGTCTTCGACGACGTCGGCCGCGACTCTGTCGTCGCCTTCCTCGACTGGCTTCGCGACGGGCGGGGCTGCTCGGCGAAGACGGTGAACTGCAGGCTCTGCGCGATCAAGTCCTTCGCCGGGTACGTGGCGTGCGAGTGCCCGGAGAGGTCCGCGTGGGCGAAGTCGATATCGTCCGTCAAGCAGCGGAGGGAGGCGAGGCCGGCGCTCGACTTCCTCACGCCCGACGAGGTCAGGATGGTCGCCGACGCGTGCGACGCCGGCACGTTCGAGGGCCGCAGGGACTCGATGATGGTCATGCTCATGTTCAACACCGGCTTCCGCGTCACGGAGGTGGTGGAGCTGAGGGCGTCGTCGTTCGCCTTCGGCGGATCCGCGTGTCGCGTCACCACCGTCGGCAAGGGCCGCAAGGAGCGAAGCGTCCCACTGTGGGCCGAGACGTCTGCGGCCGTCGCGGCGTACATGGACGAGGCTCGCATAGCCGGTGACGCCTACCTGCTCCCCGGCCGCAACGTCGGCCACCTCACGAGGTCTGGCGCGCGCTCGAGGCTCGACGCGGCGTTCGTGCGCGCCTCGAAGTCGAATCCCGCCCTCCGAAAGAAGCGCTGCACCCCGCACACCATGCGCCACTCGACCGCGATGGCCATGCTCGCCGCGGGCGTTGACCTCTCGACCATAGCCATCTGGCTCGGCCACGAGAGCGTGAGCACAACGCACAAGTACATGGTGGCGGACATGGAGATGAAGGAGCGCGCGCTCGAGCGTGCCGCGAGCAGGAACCCGTTCGGAAGCATGGCGAAAACCAAACGCTACGTACCTGACTCAGGTCTGCTGGGCTTCCTCGAGTCCCTGTGACGCATCTCTTGCTATGTGCTGGGCACGCTGAATGTTGTCGCAGGTAGCGCCAAAGGCGTCACATAGTTGCGGCCTAGGACGAAGGGCTTCACTGCTCGCTCCGCGCGGTTGTTCGTGAGCTCGGCGGCCCCGCAGGAGAGCGCGTTGCGCACGTAGGGCATGTAGGTCAGCGAGTACTCGAGCGCCTCCCGGAGCTTGAGGCCTGGCGTCGAGTGGGGCAGCATGGCGCGGCACCACGACTCGAACTCGCCCATGGCGCGCGCCACGTCGCCCGCGCGCAGGCGCGCCCGCTCCCCGGGCGACACGTCGCCGATCGCGTGCTCCGCGCGGAAGATCCTGTCGACGAGGCGCCTGCCGTCGAGGGCCAGGCGCAGGTCGCCCGGCGAGGCGGCGGCCGCGTCGTCCCCGCCGGCGGACTTGACCAGCAGCGCGAACTTTCGCCTCGCGTGTGCGAGGCACGCGACGTTGGTGACGGCGTCGCCCAGGGCGAAGTAGGGCTGCCAGCCGTCGGTCACGAGGGTGCCGGACCAGCCGGCAAGGTAGCCGGCGGGGACGTCGCCCGACCTCGTGGGCGCGTACACGTAGTCGTATGCGGGCATGTCGGAGGCGCACGAGCAGAACACCCAGCAGTACGACTTCGACTGGGCCTCGCGCCCCGGCTCCCTGAGGACCTGGACCGGCGTCTCGTCGGCGTGGACCACGCCGCGCGAGAGTATGTAGTCGCGTATGCGTTCCCTCACGCGGACGAGCCACCGCTCCCAGGCGAGCATCACCCACCTCGACATGTCCTGCCGGCTCACCTCGCAGCCCAGTCGGGCCATCTGCGACTCGATGCGGTAGAGGGGCAGCGACATCGCGTACTTCTGCTCGACGACCCACGCGGCCAAAGACGGCGTCGCCAGCGACTTGGGGAACGCCTCGGCGGGCCTCGGCGCCCGCACGATCACGGACCCGACCTCCCCGCCCGCCGCGTTGGCGCCGCAGCACTCCGGGCACGCGTACTTGTGGACCCTGTGCTCCTCGACGACCAGGTGCGCCGGCACCATTCGGAGCTTCATCGTGACCTCGACGCCGATCTCGACCATCCCGGCCCCGCACTCGGGGCAGCTCCGGTCCCCCTCGGGCAGCTCGTGCTCGACGACCACGGTCTCGAGCCTGGAGAGGTCGACCTTGCGCGGGCCGCCGCGCCTGCGCGCCTTCTTGGCGGCCCCGGCGCCGGCCGGCCCGGGCTCCGGGGACCCGTCCGCGGCGGCCTCGCAGTCGTTGAAGAGCGAGAGCTGCAGCAGGTCGGGCTCCGGGGGCGCCTTCTCCGAGCGCGGCCCGAAGAACCAGTGCTGCAGCAGCTTGAACTGCTCGACGAGCCGGGCGTTCTCGGCGCCCCGCGAGTCGATCACGGCCTGGAGCTCCGCCCGAACGGCGGCGACGGCCGCCTCCACGGCGCGGGCCACCTCCTCGCCGCGCGAGGCGCGCTCGCGCTCCAGCTCCAGGGCCAGCGACGCGTTGTCTGCGGCGAGCGCCTCGTTGTCCGAGGCCAGCGCCGAGAGGGCCAGCTCCAGGCCGGACACCCTCTCCAGGAGGGCCGCGTAGTCGTCGGGGGATATGCGGGAAGGCTTCTTCATATGCATATTATCCCACGAATCCGCAGGTAAACACCTGTATTTAGGTCAGCGGCGCATCACCTCCGCGACCGGCGCGCCGGCCAGCAGGCACACCAGCTGCCCCCTGTCGATCGCGACGGCGGGCGAGCCGGCGGCGTCGCGCCCCCAGCGGATCGTGCCCTCGGCGAGCCTCACGTACCAAAGGCACCACGCGCCCGAGTCGTAGCGCAGCATCTTCGCCTTGCGCCGGTCCCGGCTCACGAAGCACCAGAGCGTGCCGTCGGCCGGGCCCTGGCCCAGCTCCGCCTCCACTATCGTCGCCAGCCTCTGTATGCCCGCCCGCATGTCCTGCGGGCGCGTCTGGACCATGATCCTGGGCGGGTTGGAGAACGGGTTCACAGCGACGCCGCCGCGCGCAGGACCACGGAAACCTCGCGCTCGCCCGCGCCGGCGGGCACGATCACCTCCACGCCGCCCACGCGCACGACGACCGGGGCGCCCGGCACGGTCGCGTGACCCTGGGGGCAGCATTCCGCCAGCTCGACGAACGCGGGGGCGAGAGCGCGCTCCCGCTCCTCCCGCAGCCTCCTCACCCAAACGTACATGGTCGCCGCCGGCACCCCGTTGGCCTCGCACCAGTCCTTGACCGTCATGCCGCTGTCCAGGCACTCCTCGGCCTGGGCGAGCCTCTCGTCAATGCTCATCCTCGTCATATGGCAATCCTCCCGTATGCCGTGCTGCCGATGAGAGAATTATCGGTTTGCAGGGCTGGAAACGGTAGATGCATATGTTTTGA
>CACXZL010000312.1 GCA_902772085.1 uncultured Coriobacteriaceae bacterium
GCTCTGCTGCACCGCTGGCATGACCACGGGTTTGTTTGCGGCAAAGCTCACGGAGGTGGCGAAAACCTTGTCGGTGAACTACTCGTTTGAGGTGGTTCCTTTGGAACAAGCCCGTGCCGAAGGCGGCTCATTCGATGCCGTATTGCTTGCACCACAAATCGGGTACCAGCGCAAAGCCGTTGCCGAGGCCTTTCCCGAGGCGGTCGTGGTGGAGATTCCGGCAAAGGTGTTTGCGAGCTTCGATGCGGCGGGAGCATTGCGCATGGTCATGAACCTGCTCTCCGACCATACGGTTTTCTCCGAGCCCGACCGACAAAACCTCAAGTTTGTACGCGACCTGAAGAATGACAAAATCGTGATGGTCATCACCACCATCCACCGGCCACGTTCTACTTGGATTGGATGGCGTATCTACAACCGGGGCGATGTGGCGAAGCATGGAAGCGTGACCAAGCCCCGCTACGATCCGAGAGACATCGAGGACCTGCTCTCCACGCTCTATCTCTGGGGCTGGAACCCGCGCGAGTTCGATGCGATCGGCATTGCCGTACCTGGCGTGGTGAACCGAGGCTCGATTGCCGACCCCAAGGAAAACGTCACCGACTACGAGCTGGGTCGCACGCTCTCCGAGCGCTATGGTGCCAAGGTATTTGTGGACAACAACGCAAACGCTGCGGCGGTGGGATGCTACATGAGTCAAGACGAGTACGACTCCGTGGTGCTGTATACGCAGCAGACGGGATATCTCGTGGGCGGCCAGGGAGCCGTGGTGGACGGGCACCTGCTCAAGGGACGCAAGAACTTCGCCGGCGAGATTGGACCGCTCTTTCGCGCCATGCATGCGATTGGGGACGGGGAGCGTGACTGGGACCTTGCCTGGTCGGCTGAGGGCATGCGCAGCTTGGTTGCTCCGATGCTTGCGGCAAACGTGTCCCTGCTCGCACCCGATGCCATCTATCTTGCGGTCGACCTGCTCGATGACATGGATGCTCTTCGCGAGGCCATGGAGCCGTACTTCTATGGCGATCTCAAGCAGTACATCCCTGATCTCATCCGCGTGACCGACTATCGCGAGCGTATCGCCTTGGGTGAGTTGGCGCTCTGTTTGCAGAAGCTTGCCAACCCGCGTCCGCATCGCAAACACTAGCGGACGTGCAGGTTGGATCGGAAAGAAGCGGGTCCCGTCTGGTGGACTCCGTTGCCGCTCAATTGGGTTCGCCACAAACGACGGCCGCGACGTAGTGTCCGCTGAGGCCGCACGCAGTGCCGGCCCATCCACGTGGAGCTGGCTCCGTGCGGTGACGTCACGTTACGACGGGTGCCTTCGGAAAAACCGCTCGCACTGTGCCTAACCTCGACAATACCTGCAACCGCCCGCCCCCTGTGTGGCAGCGGGTGTACGCGAGAAGGAGGCGCACGGTCTTTCGGGAATGGCATGTCCCCACGCACAAAATGGCGAAGAGACCGAAAAAAAACGAGAAAGCGTGGGACACGCGCGACGGTGGCGCGTATTGATATCCGACAGGGCAAAAAACAAACGATAGAAAGGATAAGCCCATGAAGACGAAAGAATACACACGCGCGCAGAACAAAGAAGAAAAAAAGCAGCTCACCGAAGAGCAGCTCGACCGTATTGTGGGAGGTGCCCGACGCGTCAAGGTGGGACCAGGATACGTCGTCCTGCCCGGATCCTCTAGGCAGAAGACCAGAGACGGTGGCGCGACGGGATCGTGGTAAAGACCTTCTGCCGATTCGTGCCAGATACTCGGTGAGATACACGGCTGATGTCAAGCGGGCTGGAAGGATCGTGCTCGTGATAGGGGTGGTCCTCCTCACTGCTATACTGCTTGTGTTTGTTGCTATGGGATGGTACGGAGGAAACGGATGGAACTCAGACAACTGCCCTTTGAGCTGACGGTCTGCAAGGTGTCAGATGTGACCAGCATAGATCTCTCTAGCGAGTTTTTCTTTGTGGGGAAGACAGACGAGGAGATCTCGCTGGTATGCCAGACGAGTGAGGTGCCGAGCAATACGGTTGCACGCGAGGATGGGTGGAGGGGGTTTGTGATAGAGGGAGTGCTCGACTTTTCTCTCGTGGGCATTCTCTCTAAGGTCTCGAGCATGCTTGCGGCCGCTGGCATAGGCATCTTTGCGGTATCGACGTACAACACAGACTACATTCTCGTGAAGTCCGAGAACTTCTGCAAAGCAACAGATGCGCTCGCAGCGGCGGGGTATTCGATAAAGGTGGCATCAGACTGAGGGCTCGTCGTTTACGGTGCGGTCTAGCGATTTGGACGTGAACCATAATTGGGGGAGGCCCACGATGGGCAGCAGCTTGACAAGTCGTGGAGGCGCGTTCTAGGACCATGCGCTATGCCGTAATGCGGATTACGCTGATCGTTCTCAGCTCGTTCGGGAAATATGCCCTTCTGGCGATGCGTCTGTACTTGTGAGCAGTCATTCATGCTAATCTCGTTCTACGAGTATGTTTCTACCGAGAGGAGATGGTTACGATGGCTTTTCCCAAAGGGTTCCTGTGGGGCGGAGCGACGGCGGCAAACCAGTACGAAGGCGCGTGGGACGTTGACGGCAAGGGTGCGAGCGTACCCGACCACATGCGTGGAGGCGACATAAACACCCCGCGTCAGATCGATGCCGAGTTCGATCCGAGCGCGCTCTATCCCAGCTGGGAGGCGACGGACTTCTACCACCACTACGAGGAGGACATCGCGCTCTTTGCCGAGATGGGCTGGACGGTCTTCCGCATGTCCATCAACTGGACGCGCATCTTCCCCACGGGCATGGAAGAGGAGCCGAACGAGGCTGGCCTCGTCTTCTACGACAAGGTCTTTGACTGCTGCGCCGCTCACGGCATCAAGCCGCTGGTCACCATCTCCCACTATGAGCTGCCCTACGCGCTGGTGGAGAAATACGACGGCTGGCTCTCCCGCGACCTCATCGACCTCTTCTTCCGCTATGGCAAGACGGTGCTCGACCGATTCCACTCCAAGGTGGAGTACTTCCTCACCTTCAACGAGATTAACATCGGCCTTATGAACATGGGCGCGCCGCTCTCTACCGGCCTTATCAAGGGCTTCACGGGCACCATGGCCCAGGTGGACCGCACGGCCACCGAGCGCTTCCAAGCGGTGCACCACATGTTTGTGGCGAGCGCCAAGCTCATCAAGTACGCGCACGATAACTATCCCGAGGTCAAGATGGGCAACATGATCGCGTTCATTCCGACCTACGCGCTCACCTGCGACCCCGCCGACGTGCTTGCCAACCAGGCAAACATGCGCCAGATGGACTGGTACTGCTCCGACGTGCAGGTGCG
>CACXZL010000313.1 GCA_902772085.1 uncultured Coriobacteriaceae bacterium
GCAAGTGAGATGTGAACAAGACCTCCGTCCCCTGTTCACTCGTCTCCTGTTCACTGTGTATCGCCATACACCCAGCTATTTGGCGTGGGTTATACTAGTAATCGTCTAACGCCTTGGACTGTGCGAAGGGAGCGATCGTATGGCTGATGCCGGCGGATCCATTTTTAACGAGAAGGCCACCAAGAAGCTGCGCAGCCCCGACGATCTGGACAAGTGCCTGCAGGTGACCAATCCCAGCGTGTGGGCGGCGCTTGCCGCATGCCTCGCGCTGCTGTTGGGTCTGCTCGTTTGGGGAGTGTTTGGCTCGGTCACCTCGAGGTTGTCGACCACGGGAGTCAGGGGAGAAGACGCAACGATGTGCTTCCTTACGGCAGAGGATGCCGCCAAGGTAGACAAAGGAGACGAAGCCTTTGTTGGCGGTGAGCGAATGACGGTCGCAACGGTTAGTGCCATACCTTATTCACGTGCCGAGCTGGCCGACGCGCTTGGGAGCGACTACTTGGTGAACGCGCTCACCGACAACGACGACTGGGCGTTTGTGGTCGCCTTCGATGGCGATTCGAGCGAACTGCCTGAGGGCGTTCCGCTTACTGTGACAATAACGACCGAGCGAATAGCCCCCATACGCGTTATCCTTGGGGGCGAGAAGTGATGGGGCGCATTCCGAAGGTTCCCCAAGTCATGCAGATGGAGGCACTGGAATGCGGTGCCGCCTGCCTCGCGATGATTCTTGCCTACTACGGTAAGTGGGTGCCGCTCGAGCAACTACGCGCCGACTGCGGCGTTTCACGCGACGGGTCGAAGGCAAGCAACATCCTCAAGGCTGCGCGCAGCTATGGCCTTGAGGCTGGGGGCAAGTCCTGCTCAACCGAGTATCTACAGAAGCTGGGACTCTTTCCCTACATCGTCTTTTGGGAGTTCAACCATTTTGTGGTCGTAAAGGGCTTCAAGGGCAAATACGCATATATAAACGACCCCGCGCGAGGACAAGTAAAAATTCTGATCGGGGAGTTTGACGAATCGTTTACCGGCGTCGCGCTCGTCTTCCAAAAGACCGACGCCTTCGAGGAGGGCGGGAACAAACCCGACACCCTAAGGTATGTACGAAAGCGGATGGAGGGACTTGGCTCCACCATCGCCCTCGTTATGATTACAGCTGCCATTGCCTCTGTCGTGGGGATTCTGACCACCTCGCTTGGACAGGTGTTCATGGACCGCATACTCACCCACAAAAACTCAGACTGGCTCGTGCCAATCATGGCGATCATGCTTGTGCTGGCAGTCATTTCTGGTGTGGTGTCGGTCCTCAACGCCTCGTATCTCAAACGCGTACAGGGCAAGATCGCGGTCGTGAGCTCGTCACGGTTTATGCGTCACCTGCTACACCTGCCGATGGGCTTCTACTCCCAGCGCATGGTGGGTGACTTGCAGCAGCGCCAAGATGCCAACGAGGGGATTGCCCTCACCTTGGTCGGGCAGCTGGCCCCCGTACTCGTGAACGCGATCATGCTCGTGCTCTACCTGGTAATCATGGTCAACTACAGCCTCGTGCTCACCGCCGTGGGGCTAGTCGCCGTACTGGCGGACACCCTGGTCGCCCGCTACATATCCCGGAGGCGCGTCAACGTCGCGCGTGCCGCGATGGCCGACTCGGGCAAGCTCTACGCGACGACGGTGAGCGGCATCGAGATGATCGAGACGATAAAGGCCGCAGGCGCCGAAAAGGGCTATTTTGGGCGATGGGCCGGCTTCCAGGCCAGCGTGAACGAGGGGAACGCACGCATGGCGCGCATCAACGAATACCTTGGCATGGTGCCCCAGCTCCTGTCGCAGGCGGCCAACATATCCGTGCTCGTTCTGGGAATCTGGCTCATCGTCGAAGGCGACTTCACACCGGGCATGCTGCTGTCGTTCACAGGCTTTCTCGCCTCGTTCATGGCGCCGATGAACCAGATGATTTCTCTGGGGCAGACGGTCCAGGAGGCGCAAACCCAGATGGAGCGCGTGGAAGACGTGATGAACTACCCAGTCGACGTGCCGGAGGAGCGCACGGGCATGGCCGAAACGTCGTGGTCGGGGCGCGAGAAGCTGCGCGGGCAGGTGGATCTGAAGGACGTGGCGTTTGGCTACTCCCCGCTCGAGCCGGCACTCATCGAGGGCTTCGAACTGCACTTGGAGCCCGGGCAGTGGGTCGCGCTCGTAGGCCCGTCGGGGTGCGGGAAATCGACCATCGCGAAGGTCGTGAGCGGCCTCTACGAGCCATGGGAGGGGGCGGTGCGCTTTGACGGCGTCCCCCTTGGGCAAATCCCGCGCCCCGTGCTGCGCGGGTCGCTCGCGGTGGTGGACCAGGACGTCGTCATGTTTGACGACACCGTGTCCGACAACATAAAACTTTGGGACAGATCGATAGAGGACTACGAGGTAATTGTCGCCTGCCGCGATGCGAGCATCCACGACGTGATCTCGAGGCGCGACCAATCCTACGCGTCGCGCATACTGCCGGGTGGCCGCAACTTCTCGGGCGGGCAACTGCAGCGCCTCGAGATTGCGCGCGTGCTCGCGATGGATCCCACCGTCATTATCTTGGACGAGGCCACGAGCGCTCTAGACGCCAAGACCGAGGCCGAAGTCATCAAGCGCATCCGAGACCGCGAGATTACCTGCATCGTGGTGGCACACCGCCTCTCCACCATACGCGACTGCGACGAGATAATCGTGCTCGACGAGGGCAAGGTCCTGGAGCGGGGAACGCACGAAGAGCTGCTTGCCCTCAACGGCGCCTATGCGGAGTTGGTGCGCAATGACTAGGTTTATGGAGTCGCAGTTAGAAACCCGAGAGAGGCTCGACAACATCGCACTCGAGCGTGCCTATGCCGACCTCGCGGCCAGCGTGAGCGCAAGAAGGGAGTCGGCGAGCTTTGCCGTTGACGACGTAGCGCTTGTCGACGGCGCCGCCAGGGCATGCCTGAGGAACGTTGGCGCTCACCCGGGATATGTGCCAGAAGGCATCGTGGATGTTGACGAGCGCATCGACTGGCTCTGCCGTCCGTCGGGCACGATGCGCAGGGACGTGTGCCTGGGAAAAGACTGGTGGAAGAGTTCCTTCGGAGCGATGCTCGCACACCTGGACACCGGCGAGCCTGTGGCTTTGTTGCCACGCGGCATGAGCGGCTATAACCTCGTTGTGCCTGACACCGGGCGAAAGGTCAAGGTGTCGCGCAAGGTGGCCAGCCACATCGAGGAAGACGCGGTACTGTTCTACAGGGCTCTGCCGTCCAGACCGCTGGGGATTGGCGACATCATGGCCTTTGTCTTCCATGTACTCGACCGCGGCGACT
>CACXZL010000314.1 GCA_902772085.1 uncultured Coriobacteriaceae bacterium
GAGAACTTCGACCATCCGTATGCCTCTGCCAGCATCAAGGAGTTCTGGAGACGTTGGCACATGAGCCTCTCGACGTGGCTGAGGGAGTATCTGTACTTTCCGCTGGGAGGAAACCGCAAGGGACGCGTGCGCGCCGTGACAAACCGCATCGTTGTCTTTCTCGTGTGCGGGCTTTGGCATGGCGCAAGCTGGACCTTCGTGGTATGGGGTCTGTTGCATGGACTGTTTTTGTTGGTTGAGGACGTGGTGCCCATAAGAAAGCTGCCCAAGCCGCTGGGGGTCGTCTATACCATCTTGGTCGTGACGTGCGCGTTTGTGATCTTTCGGGCAGATACGCTGGCACAGGGGATGGAGATGCTCGGCGCCATGTTTTGTGGTGCGCCGGGCGGAAGGCTCGCGCGTGTGCTGGTGGTCGAGCAGCTCACGCCGCTCTTCTTGGCCACGGCGCTTGCGGGCGTCGTGCTTGCGTCCTCTCTACCGCCTCGATTTGCCCAAAGCATTGGCTGGTCTTGCGAAGGAGTGGGCAATCGCAGGGTAGTCGTGCTCTCATACGCGTGCTCGATCGTGTTGCTGGTGCTGTGCATGATCAATCTCTCAAGCGGAACGTACAACCCGTTCATCTACTTTAGGTTCTAGGGGGTGGAGACGATATGGACAATCGCCCGTATGAGAACGGCACTGACTCGAGGTTATTTATCGCAATCTTCTTTGTGATGGCGCTCGTGCCGCTTGTGTGCATACCCCTTGCGGGCAGTGACGTCTCGGCGGAGAAACGTGAGCTCGCGCCTGCGCCGTCGCTCGTCGTGGACGGCCACCCCAACGTAAACGTGCTTCAGGAGGCCGGTGCGTGGTTTGACGACCACTTTGCGTTTCGAGGTCTGCTCGTAGACGCAGACGCGACGCTGAAGGAACGGGTCTTCATGACGTCGGCTACGGAAAACGTAGTCGTCGGAAACGATGGCTGGCTCTACTACGCCGGCACGCTGAACGACTGGCAGCGTCGCAATGCAATGGGCGAGCATGAGCTCAAAAACGCCGCCCACAACCTTGCGCTGATCCAGGAGTGGCTGCAAAGCCAAGGCAAGGGATTCGCGTTCTGTATCGCGCCAAACAAAAACACCCTGTATCCTCAGAGCATGCCGTATTACGAGATGGCCGGAGACGGGCAGAGCAACCTTGAGCGGTTGGTGCCTCTGCTGGCAATCGAAGGCGTGAGCTATGTGGACCTTCGCGCAACGTTTGAGGCGCAAAACAAGGTCTTGTACTACGCGCGGGACTCGCACTGGAACGGAGAGGGGGCTCTTCTTGCGTATCGTACGATAGGCAACGCACTTTCCACGACGCTGCCGACGTACGCGGGGGAAGCGATGCAAGACACGACGCACAAGGGCGACATCGATCAGATGCTGCATCCCCAGACTGCTCTTGGTGAACGCGATTCCACGTTGCCATCGGCAAACGCCTACACGATTGTCAACGAAGCCGAGGGCGTCGAGGACAGCACGATACAGACGACGTCTTCCTCAGGCGATGCGGCCGATGCCACGCTCGTCATGTATCGCGATTCCTTCGGAAACAATCTCCTGCCCTTCTTCGCGACGGCGTATCGCAATGCGACGTTTTCCAAGCTCGTGCCGTACGACATGGGGCCGGCGGCCATACGCGATGCGACCGACGTTGTCGTCGAGCGTGCCGAGCGCCATCTGGACTTGTTTGCGACCGATCCGCCCTACATGCCGTCACCTATACGCACGCTGGGTGAAGCAACCGGTCGGGTTGAAGACGGCGCCCAGGGTGCTACCGTGCACGTGAGCACAAACGGCCCGTATTTCGTGGTGGAGGGAAGCATTGACGGGAATCGTGTAAACGATGATGATCCTATATATGTGGAGCTTACGTTTGGCGATGCCCGAGGTACGGTAGAGGCGTTTCGTGTGTCTGCGGCTCAGGCGGTCGATGCAGACTCCGAGGGTGCAGACGACGGAGCGTCCGACGCCAGCCCTGTAATCGTAGGGGACTGGGGGTATCGGGCGTACTTCTACGCGGGCAATCCTGACGCCACGTCCGTTCGGCACGTGCGCGTGCTTGCAGGAGATGCTTCGGCCCCCCTTCAGCTTGCCGACGTATCGATGCGACCATAAATCCGCCGATGCGCGGACGAGATGAGATGTGGAGTTTGCTTAGCCAAAGGGAAACAGCTCCGCTGGCTTTGTTTTCTTGGCTAATATACCCCGTATCCCATAGTTGGTTGTTTGTTGGCTTTTGAACGAATTCGGCACACGACGAGGCAATTGAAAGGCGCAGTATGATTGATGCAAAAACGTCGTTTTCTACAAGCTCAAAGGTTATGGCACTGGTGCTGACCATGCTTCTCACGATAGTCCTAGCTGGTTGCGGATCGCAAAGCTCGTCAACAACCTCGACCTCAGCGGAAGCTCAGCCTACGGCTCAAAGCCAGGGCGAGGGAGGCGCAAGTCAGAGCACGGAAAACGTGCCGTCGCAAGAAGTCTCTTCAAATGCTGAACCCGAGCGTGTCCAGAGTTCTTCCGTGGAATCGCCAAAGCAAGAGGCTGCCCCTCAGCAAAAAGCCGATGCGTGCCATGGCGATGTGTTGCTGAAGTAACGCTGGGCGTAGCGAGGAGGAGAATGCATTGATTGCGAATGCCCGCTTGGAGAGATTCGCCGTACGCTCTGTGCCCATACTCGCTTCTTTGCTTCTGATGGCGTGTCCAGTCGCCGCATACGCTTCGGTAGAGAACTCGAGCGCTGCGAGGACTGCAGAGGCATCGAGCGCTTCGAGCGTGATGGATTCGGCGAGCGCTGCGAGCGTAGTGAATGTCACTGAAAGCACCAGCGCTACGGATGTCGCGAGGGAAACATACGCTTATGAGGAGGGCCGGGCAGCCGAAGCGGCTCTGGAGAACTCTTCGGAAGGTGACGTCGTAGAGCCTGCCCATGCGTCTTCGGCTAGCTTCCGCATGCGTATGCAGACCTATGGAAGTCGCATCTATGCAGCAAACGGCTCCCCAACTATCATCCCAGGACCAGTGGGGCAATTTGAGGCAGTGCGGATTTGTCTTACCGGAGAGCTGGCCAAGGACTACGACGTGTGGTATCGCATCCACGCGCCTGAAATCGGCTGGCTGGCGTGGGCGAAAAACGGTGAGCTTGCGGGAACGTCGGGTCTTGCCTGGCAATTTGCAGACTTGCAGATGATCGTCTTACCCAAAGGCACGAATGTGTCGCAGGACGTTACTGACGTGCAGTCGGTGACGAAATCAGCCTATATGGTCCTTCCGGGAACCTCAAGTCGCGGTCGCATGG
>CACXZL010000315.1 GCA_902772085.1 uncultured Coriobacteriaceae bacterium
CCTCGTCCAAGCCGGCAAACCGTATGACGGCCACGTCGATGATGCCGTCGGAGTTCCCGTCGAACTGCCGGTAGTCGATCCGCTCGTCCAACGCAGCCAGGGCCTCGGGCAGAAGCGAGCTTCCCGGATCCTTGTAGGACGACCGCGGCATCTTCGCCTGATAGTCATACACCTCGCCCGAGACCGAGAGCTTGCCATATGAGGACCGCTCGTAGTAGGAGTCCAGCGACTCGTAGGGATACCATTCTTCGTGGAGCTCGGTTTCGGTGCCGTCGATGCGGGGTCCTACGATCTGCTACAACGCCTCCACCGAGTCCTCCTCGGCAAACGCGCGGTTCTCCGTCACCTCGTCCTGCGGGAAGCTGATGCGCAAGGCGAGCACCCGCGCGTCCCCCTCGCTGGGAAAGCTGGCATCCCAATACATGAAGCTGTGCTCGGACGCCAGAGACTGCGCTCCGAGCATGCCGTCTGCGCCGCCGTTCGCCAGACACCGCATCAGTCCCCTAGCCGGAAGCTCGTGATGCAGGGACTCCATGTGCGCCCGTCGCCACCCCAGCGTGCCGTCCGCCTCGTAGCGCGCCAGCTCCTCGGCCGTCGGTTGGCAGGGGTTTCTCCGCGCCTGCACCTCCTCCGCATACGTCGTCCGCAAGGGCACGGCGCAGCACGCGAAGGCAAGCGCACACGCCAGCAACTTCTAAAAAAGCCTCATCACTTCCCCCTTCTGCTGTTGCGCAGGCTGTTGCGCGGGCCGCGCAACCAGACGCCGCTGCCACGCGCTCACCTATCGCGGTACAGCTCGCGCAGCCTCGTCTCGACGCACTGGGGTACGAGTCCCGCGACGGGCGAGCCGAGCGACGCCAGCTCGCGCACGATGGACGACGACACATAGCCGTAAGACGGACTCGCCATCACGAAAACGGACTCGATGTCGGGCGACAGGTGCGCGTTCAGGTCGGCCTGCTGGAGCTCGAACTCGAAGTCCGTCATGGCGCGCAAGCCCTTCACGACTCCCCCGGCGCCTATGGAATGGCAGAAGTCCACCAACAAGCCCTCGAAGGGCAACACGTCCACGTCCTCCATGCCCAGTTCGGCGAGAGAGAGCTCGATGAGTCTCACACGTTCCTCCAAGGAGAATGCCGTCCCCACGCCTCGCTTCGACCGCGAGGCCGCGACGCCTATCGTGACCTTGGGAAAGAGCCTCAAGGCCCTGCGCATCACGTCGAGATGCCCCAGCGTGACGGGGTCGTAGGTTCCAGGCAGCACCACGTGCGTGATGGCTTCGTTCATGAGGTAGCTCCTCTCTGCAAGAGGTCCACGCACGTCCCTCCGTGCTTCCGGGACCTGAGCACTTCAAAACCCTCTACTTCCAATCCAGGCCCATCTGCGGAACGCTCATAGACCGTGAGACAGCCTTCCTGGAGCTTTCCCGCCCGCGCCAACGATGCCACCAGTTGCGCCACATCATCCACTGCCATCGCATACGGCGGATCCAAGAAGACCACGTCAAAAGGGGAGCCGGCAAGCGTCGGGCGCTCAGCTAGGCGATGGGCGTCACCGCACACCACGTCCCACGTACCCCGCACGGCCCCGAGCGACTCGCAGTTGCGCTTGACAAGCCCGGCCGTCCGTCGGTCGCGCTCGCAAAACGTGCAGTGCCTGGCCCCGCGCGACAAGAGCTCGAGTCCCACTCCGCCGGAGCCGGCAAAGGCGTCGAGCACCGAGCATTCCGCGATCTCCAAATCCAGCGCAGAGAGGATCATGGACGCGAGGGACTCCCGCATCCTGTCGGTCGTTGGCCTCGTGGTGCGACCCTGGGGGGCATCGAAGGCCCGTCCTCGCCACATCCCGCCCACAATTCTCATGCGCGCTCCATCTCGTCGAAATACGCTCCAAAGCGCTCCCTGCACTCTATGGCAAGCGCCCCATGCAGCGGCTCCGTGAGCGTCGGGTCGTCTCTCGCAATGGCACGGGCGTCCTCGTGCGCAGCCACCACCAAGTCCTCGTCCGAATCAAGGTCGCACACGGAGAGCGTCGCACCCCCGTGCTGCCGATAGCCAAGCACCTCTCCCTCGCGCCGCAGCTTGAGGTCGAGCTCCGCAAGCTCGAAGCCGTCCGACGTCGCCTCCAAGGCGGCCAGACGCTCACGTGCCGGCGTGCCCTTCTTTGCGGCGCACACGAGATAGACCGTACCGGCCACGTCGCCTCGGCCCACGCGGCCGCGCAGCTGATGCAACGTGGCCAGGCCGAAGCGATCCGCATCGTATATGAGCATGGCGGTGGCGTTTGGCACGTCCACGCCCACCTCGACCACCGTCGTCGCCACGAGCACGTCTATCTCGCCGCCACGGAAGCGCTCCATCACGCCATCCTTGTCGTCTGCGCTCATGCGGCCCGTCAGCAGGGCGAGCCTCATGCCCCGAAGGGCCGACTTCCCCAGGTCCTCGATGGTGGAAGTCGCCGCGTGCAACTGCTTCGCCGCTGAACGCGAACGTTCGGGCACGTCATCCAGCTCGTGCCCGTCATCGCGCTCGTCCACCAGAGGACAGATGACGTATGCCTGGTGCCCTGCCGCCACGGCGTCGCGGATAGCCCCGTAGGCGAGGTCCACGCTCTGTGGCGCCACGACCCTTGTGGTGATGCCCGCACCCGCACGCGGACGATGTCGTATGCGCGAACACGAGAGGTCGCCGTAGACCGAGAGCGCGAGCGTACGGGGTATGGGCGTCGCCGTCATCGCGAGCAGGTCGGCGGCCGACCCCTTCTTGCGAAGGGCGAGCCGCTGGTTCACGCCAAACCGGTGCTGCTCGTCTATGACCACCAGCGAGAGCCGCACGAAGTCGATGTCGTCCGAGAGCAAGGCCGTCGTGCCAAAAACGCAGCAGATCTCGCCCGCAGACACCGCCGTGCCTATGCGCGCCCGCTCCGCCGCAGGCGTCGAGCCGGTAACAAGGGCCCACGCGATGCCCGCTACGTCGAGCAGACCGCCCAGCTTCTCGGCGTACTGTCTCGCAAGCACCGACGTCGGAGCCATCACGGCAGCCTGAGTGCCAGAGTCGGCCGCGGCGGCGATCGCCATGAGCGCGACCACCGTCTTGCCCGTGCCCACATCCCCCAGGAGCAGGCGGTTCATCACATACGGCGACGCCATGTCGTGTAGAATCTCTTGCACGGCGGCCTGCTGCTCGTCCGTAAGCTGGAACGGCAACGCCCGCACGAGCGCCTGCCTGTGAGGGCCGTCCGTCACATGCACGTACGGCACGATGTCCGCCAGCGCCACGCGTTGTCTCGTCAGGAGCGCCAGCTGCAACGTGAGCAATTCGTCA
>CACXZL010000316.1 GCA_902772085.1 uncultured Coriobacteriaceae bacterium
TTTGGAGAGGCCTCCGGGCAGTATTGTTGGGAGCACTCCGGACACGGTACGATGAATCTCCGCACCGGCATTACGAACTCGTGCGACGTCGTCTTTTATGAGATCGGTAAGGGATTCTATGAGTCAGACAACCCCGAGGCGTTTCAGGCGAAGCTTCGCGAATGGGGTCTCGGACAGCTCACCGGTATCG
This sequence comes from uncultured Coriobacteriaceae bacterium, assembly GCA_902772085.1. Lineage (GTDB taxonomy): Bacteria > Actinomycetota > Coriobacteriia > Coriobacteriales > Atopobiaceae > RUG440. The sequence goes on from CACXZL010000316.1 coordinate 191, forward strand.
ACCTTCCGGGCGAGAGCATGGGACGCATTCCGGATTCGGAGTGGAAATGGAACTACTACACCGATGCGAGTGACATGGATCGCCAGTGGAAGGGCGGTGACTTCACAAACCTCGCCATCGGACAGGGCGATCTGCTGGTGACGCCCGTGCAGATGGCCTGCGCCTATGCCGGTATCGCAAACAACGGAACGATATGGAGACCGCACGTGCTCAAGAGCGTGCGGTCACGGACGGGAAGCGGGTCTGTCATCGACTATAAGCCGCAGGTGTTGCGTGAGGTCACCGAGGATGAAAAGTATCGCAAGATTGTGGTTGACGGCCTTATAGGCGTAATCTACGAGGAGGCGGACTATATCGCACAGCACTATACGTCGCTTCCCGTGCGGGTGGCGGGCAAGTCGGGCACCGGCGAGCGTGCGGGGCACAATCCCACGTCCTGGTACATCACGTTCGCGCCGGTGGAGGACCCCAAGTATCTCGTTGCAGTGACGATCGAGGATGCCACGTGGGCGAACAGCTCTGCGATCTATGCAAACAGAGACATCTGGGGCGCGCTCTATGGCGTTCCCGATACCATTGGCTACGCGGCAAGCAACGCGGGCATGGGAGACTAGGGGGTGCAAACATGTCGGGTGAACAGGGTATCCGTGAGGGAGAGCCGCAGAGTTTCGTAGATATCGTCCTTGCCAGATTCGGTGTGAACGTCTCGGGCATGGGAGCCTCCAAGCTGCAACGGAAAACGTCCCTGAGCAAGGTCTACCTCATGGAGCTCATACCAAACGCGCTCCTGCTGGTGTTTGGTACGGTTGTGATGTGGTCAGCCTCTCTTACGATACCGGACGCATCGTTTGCGCGGCATTTGCTGGGCATCGCCTTGGGGCTTGTGGCCGCCTATGCCATGTGGCGATATGACTATGGCGTGTTTGCAGACAAGTCGACGTTTTTGCTGGTGGACGACGTGGTGCTCATGCTCATGCCGTCTATTCCCGGACTCGGCTACAATGCCATGGGCATGACGGGATGGGTGCAGATACCGCTGGTGGGTCTTCGCTTTCAGCCCTCAGAGCTTGCCAAACCCGTGACGATACTGCTCATGGCGTCACTTGTCTCTGCATACAACGGCAAGATAGACACGCTCAAAGACTATCTGAAGCTGTGCGGGACGCTGTGCATTCCCTTTATCCTGATTCTCACGCAGCCGGACCTCGGCACAGGTCTCATCGTACTTGTGCTCGGTGCCGCCATCATCATCTGCGGCGGGGCAAAAGGTCGCTGGGTGTTTGTGACCGTGGCAGTTATCGTGGTGGGTGCTTTTGCGGTGGTGGCCACGTCCATGACGGATGGCCTTCCACATATCCTCAAGCAATACCAGATCAACCGCCTCGTGGTGTTTTTGGATCCGTCTGTGGATCCTTCCGGCAATGGCTACAACTTGCAGCAGGCAAAGATCGCCATAGGCTCGGGAGGCTTTTTTGGCAAGGGGATTGGCAACGCATCCCAAGCGGGAAGCGGATTTCTTCCTGAGGCTCATACGGACTTTGTCTTTGCGCTTCTTGCCGAGGAGTTCGGTTTCCTCGGGTCGCTGTTTTTGCTGTTGATGTTTGGATGGATGATCGTGGCTGTGGTGGGTCTTGCGTTGCGCGTGGAGACCCCTTTTGCCAAACTGGTATGTGTGGGTGTCGCGGCGATGTGGATGTTTCAGTTACTGCAAAACGTGGGAATGTGCGTCGGCATCATGCCCATCACGGGTATTCCGCTTCCCTTTATCAGCTTTGGGTCGTCGTCGATGGTGTCACAGCTGCTATCTGCGGGTTTGATTCAGTCTGTATGGCACCATAGAAAGAAATCTGCATGAGTGCCTTGTGACGTTTACGATGGTGCGGATGGGCCACGTGGGTACGAAGGAGTAGGTATGGCAAAGAAAAAGATTGATGTTGAGCGCTTGCGCGGTGTGGTAAACATGGGCCGTGAGGCGGAAGAGAGCATGGCGGAAAGCATGATTATCTCCGTGCATGTTGATCCCGCATGTCCGCGATGGCTTGCTCTCGCCGTAAAGGCCGCTCTGGTACCGGAGCGAGACGCGGTTGTAAACGTGTCATCACTCGTCTCCTATCCTACGGCAGCCGATGTGGACGTGAATGTCATCGTGGCCGGCCATTCGGAGGAAGACGTGCGCAGCGCCATTCGCACCCTTGCCGCAAAGCGCCAGCGTGTGGTCGTCGTAGCCGAATCGAGTCTGGACATCCCCGAGACGAACCTGCCCACCAAGCTGAGCCAATTCGTATTTGACGTCGTGGCTTCTGAGAACGGACCTTTTCGAGAGCGTTTTTCTGCCGCTTTGCTCGATGCGACCGACAAGGACGTTTCGTGTGCGGCAAACTTCGCGTTCTGTAGGGAAGCCGCTACCGCAAGGCTGGTGAGTCGTGTAGCGGCTCGAAACGTGTTTATGGGATTGGCGGACTTCATACCGGGTGCAGGCATGCCGCTCATTACGATGAACCAGATAAACATGGGCTTTGACATAGCCGCCAGCTACGGGCATGGTCTTACCATAGGGCGTGTGCCTGAGGTCATCTTTATCGTCGCTGCTGGATTTGCCTATAGGGGGATTGCGAAGATGCTGTGCCAAGCCATACCCCCCTTTGGCATCGTGATACGCATAGGGGTGGCATATGGTGGCACGCTGGTGACGGGGCGTACGCTTGCGACGCATTTTTCCCAAGACCTTCCGCCTGCGCAGGAAGAGGTCGCCTCAAGGCCAAAGATCGTTTCTACCCCGGTGGTAGGTGAGGCATGAGACTGGATCGTGAAGACCTCTATGCGCGTCTGGAGCCGCTGCTGGGCCTTGTAGAGCATCCAAGTAGATATCTCGACCATGAATGGGGCGCGCAGGAAGAGCTGGACGGTCCTTTTCACGTATGCCTCATCTATCCCGACGTGTATGAAGTGGGGCAGACCAATCTGGGGCTCGCCATACTGTACCGTGAGCTCAATGAGGCGCAGGGCATCTCTTGCGAGAGGGCATATCTACCATGGGTGGATATGGGCGATCTCATGCGGATCCATGGCGTTCCTCTCCTTGCGCTTGAATCGTCGGCGCCGGTGGCCTCTTTTGACATGATAGGCATC
>CACXZL010000317.1 GCA_902772085.1 uncultured Coriobacteriaceae bacterium
TTCACCATTCCCGATGTCGCAAAAGGCCTCCCCTGGCAAACGCTCGCGGCCATCCCCGAGACCTATTTCACGGCATGGGGTTCTCTCTTTGAAGGGCTGCGGCTCGAGCCTCTTGACACGCTGCTCGTCGAGTGCCAAAGACGCATCGCCGCGCAGCAGGAGCGGGGCACTCGCACCTTCTACTACAAGAAGGACCATCTCTGGAAGCTGCTGGAATGGGAGCAAGGAACGCTCAAGATCCCCACCGACGCGAACCCACACGCCTTCCACGACGGGTGTCACTGCGGCCGCGGGCACCTCACCATTCTCCCCACGGGCATCGTCTATGCCTGTCGTCGCATGGAGTCCCCGGTGGGCGATATTGCGCGCGAGTCGCTCGCGAGCATCTATTTAGGAAAGCGCATGGACGCATATCGAGACATATCAGGCTTCGAGAAGTGCGCCACGTGTCCGCTGCACGGCTGGTGCCGTGGCTGTCCGGCCGTAGCGTTTGGCTTTACGGGCGACCGGTACGCCCCCGACCCCCAGTGCTGGTGGACTCCGAAACAATAGCCACCTGAACGTGTATTATTGGCATGAAGACCCCAAGTCGAAGCGAAGGAGCACACCATGGTCAATTCAATCACATTTCAAGACAAGAGCTACGTGCCCGTGGGAGCAAGCATAGGCATCACCGAGCTAGACGGCGAGCAGCTCATCCGCGTCGTAAAGCCCGAGGAAAACACCGAGCCCGACGTCGCCACCTACGCACGCCTTTTGGGCAGCGATTTCCACAACGGAATCATCGAGCTGGACGTGCGGGCGCGCCTCATGCATTGGGCCGACGTCGACTGCCGGGGCTTCATCGGCCTCGTGTTTCGCGCGAACGAGTCCAACGACCGCTTCGAGGGCTTCTACGTGCGCCCGCGCAACGGACGCAGCTGCACCGAGCCACAGCGCCGCATTCACACCATGCAGTACTTCTCCTATCCCGGCTACACCTTCGCGTACTTCCGCGAGCGCGGGATCGCCGACTACGAGGCAAAGGCCGACATCGAGATGGACGAGTGGATCCACCTCAAGGCAGAGGTTGAAGGCGCCAGAGCCAAGTTCTACGTGAACGACATGGAGGCCCCGGCGCTCGTCGTGGACGAGCTGTTTGACGGCGCCGACGCACGAGGCGGCGTGGGCCTCTACGTGGACAACGGCACGGAAGGCAACTTCAAGAACCTGACTGTGTCTTACGCGGATTAGCCCAAGCTCCAAGAGTAATGACAAGCATTAGAGAGACGTGCAAAGAACACGCTGTCCGCCTCGATCGAATGCTTGACGAGCGAGACAGCAGAACGCGGGCACAGGTCCGCCATCCGCATGCGTGGAACCAAACCCGTCCCCTGTTCCCGCGCCCTGTTCCACACGCGATCCATCCACAGGCCCAAAATCCTGGGGATATGCTCCAGATCGTGCTTGTTCCTACGAAGTACCTCTATCCACCTTATGCCTGTATCACGATTGCATCTCTTCTTGACTCGTCAACTAAAGCTGGCAGTTGACCGCAACAAGGTCCGCAAGCGTGACGTGCGGGTTGCGGTAGCGGGCGTTGGGGTTGGGCTCCTCATAACGCACGTAGCGGATGGCCTTCGTGGGACAGGCATGGATGCACGCGTAGCAGTTGGCACAGCGGTCGTAGTCGTAGACGGGGCGGCCATCCTCGATGCGGATGCAGCCCATGGGGCACACGCGCGAGCAGGTACCGCAGCCGACACAGGTGTCTTCCACGCGGTAGAGCGGGTCATCGGCGTGGGGATGAAGGTCGAAGGGATTCTTCATGTAACCTTCGTAAAAATCGACCTCCTCTTGGATGGCAGGTTGGATGTAACGCCTGCGTGCGTCGATATCGGCTCGCACGGCCGTGAGCTGCTCGTCCACCCTCTTCTCGGGATCGAGCTTGCGCTGCTCATCCATGTCGAAGACGTTGAGGGCGTTGTCGAGCATAATGACCGTGTTGTAGTAGTCAACGGGCCGGCCGGAAGCCTCAAGGCGCGCGGCCACGCGCTCGGCGATGCCGCCGTTGTGCATGCCATAGGTGCTGATGACGTAGAAGTAGTCGGTGTCAAAGGTCGAACCCTGGATGAACTCCTCAACCGGGCGAGGCAGGTCGAACTCGTAGAGCGGCGCCACGATGCCGATGGCGTCGGCCCGGTAGTGGCGCTCGGCCGCGGGCTTGCGCAGCTCGCTGGCGATGCTGATGAGCTCGTCGTCGAGCTGTCGAGCGGCATAGAGGCTGTTGCCCGTTGCTGTGAAGCAGAAGACCATGGTGAAGCTCCCTTCTTTTGAAACATTGTTCCATACCATCTTATGGCCCGAAAAAAGACATTGCAAATGACTATTGCACATATGTATATATGCCTCTTCGTAATGGAATAGAGTGAGAACAGGGTGGGAACAGGTGACGTTCTTTCGTCCACACAAAAGAACGTCTAAAGTGGCCAAGTCCCTTTTGCCACCTCCGAACCTGCAGCGATGGGCAGCCGCACCCCTCGGTGAAGAGGGATGCAGCTGATAAACTCAGATCTTGCCATCCACCCGCCTCGAGGGTCTGGAAGGCCGGCGGGTGGGTTCACGCACGCTACCGGTTCATGCGCATGGCAATCCTGCGCGCGACGGCACGCGGCACGAGGCGCGAGCCGAACGCCATCGCCTTGGTAAACGCCCCCTGCAGGCACACCGCCTTGCCCCTCTTCATGGCGGCGTATCTGTGCGCGCCTACGGTCCCAGGCGCGGCCATCTCGGAAAGGAGCTCCCAGAGCTGGCGAGCACGCGCCTTGGGGTAGCGACGGGCGAAGCTCGCCTTGACGGCATCCTTCCACCTTGCCACGAAGCGCATGCTGGGCTGGATTGCCGGAAGGGCCCGGAAGTCCGTCCAGTTGGCGCGGATATGGCCAAAGGTCTCGTTGAGAAAGACGGAGAAGTCCATGTGCCGCAAACCACCGCCCGAGACCCTCTCGGCAACCTGAACAAGACCGTCCAAAAGGTCGTCCCCCACCTCTGCCAGCACGTCGTCGACGTTGCGGTAGTGGGCGTAGAAGGTGGTGCGCGCCACAGGCACGGCGGCGCAGAGGGCCTTTACCGTAATGCGGTCCAGGCGCTCGCGCGCATACACGCACATGAACTCTGCGCGTATGGCCTCGCGCGTGCCCACCAGCTCGTCCTCCCCATCGCAACTCGCTTGCAAAGCGTATTGTAACCCTAACGTGGAACTGAACCGCCTCCCTTTTCTCTTGTCCAAGAAAAGGGAGGCGGTTCAGTTCCACGCCGAGGCCAGACAAGACAAG
>CACXZL010000318.1 GCA_902772085.1 uncultured Coriobacteriaceae bacterium
GGAAATTTGCGCGACGTTCATCCCGCCCTCAAGCCAGTGGGTCGCACGCGCGTGTCGGAACCTGTGGGCGGTCACGTCGAGCGGTACGTCGGCACAGCGGCCATGCGCATTGGCGGCGTGCTTCCTGAGCATTTTCGACACGGCGTCCTGGGACAGCCGTCGCTGTCCGGGCGGATGATTTCGGGAGTAGAACACGAACGCTTCGGGATCTGGCCTGTCCCCATGAAACTCGCGCAGGTACGCACGCATGTGGTCGACGGCACCGTCCGGGAGGAACACGACGCGGGCCTTCCCACCCTTGCCCACGACGCTCGCATGGGGATGGCGCCCGTCCAGGTGCAGGTGTGAGACCCTCATGGCAAGTAGCTCGCCGATGCGACAAGCCGTCGCATAGAGGGTGACCATCAGCGCCGCGTCCCTCCTGCCGTACCGCGTCGCCTGGTCCGGAGCCGACAGGATTGCCGACACCGCCTCTTCCTTCAGGCCGGTCACCCTCGCCTTCGGAGCCTTTCTCTGCGGGACGGCGGCGGCTTCGAAGGCGAGGCCCTGGAACGTGCGGTCGTGCGTGGAGACGTAACGGGCAAACGATCGCATCGCGGACAGACGGGCGTTGCAGGTCTGCGGGGAGTTCCCGCGTTTCTCGGCAAGCCATACGAGCCACTCCTCGATGCGCTTGGCCCCGAAGTCCGATGCCCTCAGCCCGTCTGCCGTCACCCCCGCCTCCTCCAGCCAGAGGACGTAGAGGGTGAGCGCCGTCTTGTAGGACTGTGCGGTGTTGGGGCTCGGGCTCAGGTGGGACGGAACCCAGTCCCAGACGAAGTCGTGTATGTGGCGGGCCAGCGCCGCAGCCTCTCCGCAAGCGCCACGACCCGACGGTCCCCCCATCTCAAATCACCGCCGGGATGACTCGCCCAGTCGCGTCGGCGCAGCGTCGCTGCAGCGCCTCGGAGAGTGACGGGGAGGAGTGATAGTAGCTGGCGATGGTCACTTCTATGGAGGAATGCCCCATCGCCTTGCTCAGGTACTCGAGCTCGGCCAAGTCGCACGGGCCATGCCCTGCCAGCCCGTCGATGTTTCTGACGGCGTAGGCGTGCCTGAGCTGATAGACCGTGGCCGGCTCGTCGGAGACCCTTGACCACAGGTTTCGGAAGTGGTGCGTGAGCCAGCACTTCCCGAGATGGCCGTCCGCAGAGCCCGGGAAGAAGTATTCGCGGTCGGGAACGAGCGTCTCCATCAGCGCGTCGTACCTGCGCATGAGTTCGGCCATCGACGGATGCAGCGCGACAAGGCGCTCGGAACGCCCCTTGCCCTCGACGATGCGCATCACGCCCGTGCGCAGGTCGACCCTCCGCCTCCTCAGGAGCCTCGCCTCGCACGTTCGGATTCCGCTGCTGTACAGAAGGCGGAACACCACCGGCATCACGAGCTCGTTGCGTCGCGCCACGTTCGGGGCGCAGCCCCTCCCCCTGTACGCGTCGCACTCGGAGAACAGGCGGGCGAGCTCGTCCTCGGTGAACGCATGCGGCACGAGCTCGGTCGCCGTCCGCCGCGGAAGCTGCGGGGCGACCACGTCGGTCTCGCCCCTGGCGCGCAGGAACTTGACTAGGGCCACCACCGCGTTGCACCTCGAGATGCAGGTGTTCGCGGACTCGCGCTCCCGCCTCTCGCACCACGCGTCGACCATTTCCTGCGTCAGCCCGTCACGGCCAGGGAACAGCTCGGCGCACATCCTGTCGAACCTGCGAAGGTTGGACAGGTAGCCGTCGCAGATGGAGTCCGACGCCCTGCGCGCCCTCACGAACTCCTCGATCTGCAGTGACGCGCCTGACGAATAGGACGTCGCGGTCATGAGAGCACCCCTTCCGCAACGGGAAACCCGGACACGTCGATCGCCCGTCTCCTCAGCCCCTCCACGTCCGCCGCGATGTACCGCTCGGCAGTCACGGGGGACGAGTGGCCCAAGGCCGCCGCAATCACCGACCTGTCGGCCCCGGAGCCGAGCATCGCGGTGGCGACCGTACGTCTGAACAGGTGCGTCCCCCTTCGGCAGCCGGGCGCGCATCGCACGCCTGCGGCGTCGAAGACCTTTGCGGACACGGATCTGATGGCGTCCGCGCTGAGGGCGCCGCGCGGCCACCTCTTCGAGACGAACACGTTGGGAACCGGGGTCATGCCCCTGTCCCCGCTCACGTAGTCCCAGATCGCGTTCCCGACATGGGCCGTCAGGGGCAGGGTGAGGGGAGCGCCGGTCTTCGCCTGAACGATCTCCACCAGATCGAGTTCCCAGTCTATCGAGTCAAGCCGCAGGGCGGCCACGTCGCACGCACGCATGCCGGTGTAGTACAGCACGCATCCGATCGCCCTGTCGCGCTGCGTGAGCATGCCTCCTTCCAGGACCCTCTGCACCGCCTCACGCTCCTCGTCGTCAAGCGCGTCGCAGATCTTCCGCCACCTTCTGGGCACCGGGATGGAGGACGCGAGCTCCTCGCACCCGGGGATGCCGGTGGCGCCGTCGAGCACCGCCTTGATTCGCTGTGCGTACGCTGAGCTGTATGCGGGTCTTCCGTCCGGCCCCACTAGGATCGAGAGGACGATGTCCTCGTTGGCTTCCGACGGGCTGCCGCACCCGAGCCCCTCGAGCCTCTCGAAGAAGCATGCGGCGGAGGACAGCTCGCCGCGCACGGTCGACGGGCTCTTCCGTGCCGTCGCGCCGCTCCCCTCGTAGGCCTTGAGCACGGCGCCAAAGCCTTCGCCGATCCTCATGCGTGCGGTGTCTGTGACGACTCTCTTGGTGCGGGAGACGGGAAGCTCGCCATGCTCTACCAGGCAAACGACGCGCCGCAGATGTCGCAGCATCCGTTTGCCCGCGCTGTCGGACGTCCACCTCGCTCGCACTTCCTTCTCGGCGTCGGCCCACGTCTCGAACCCCTCTGCCTCACTGGCGAGCCATTTGCAAAATCGTTCCAGCTCGCGCACGTAATATCCGGAGTATCCGAGCGCGACCATTCGTTTGGTAAGCTCGGGCACCGCCATACGAACCCTCTCAGCGTCCATGTGATAACCTCCTCTTCCATAGATGAACACGGACGCAATAGAGGTTACTGATTATCCCGACCTCCCGAGGGGCCCGGAGTGCCTACGCGGCGGCTTTCTCGGAGGTCGGGATACACGAGCGGTCGGGATAATAGTAGTTATTCCGCGGTAGGAATAACTACTACAACCGCTACCGTCCGAACGAGGCGATCGGCGACCGCGTGCCGGCCGAGGTCATGGACGAGTTCCTCGCACGCTTTGAGGAGGGCATGTCCTA
>CACXZL010000319.1 GCA_902772085.1 uncultured Coriobacteriaceae bacterium
GACCTCCTCAAGCGTATAGGGTGAGAGCGAATAAATGCCCGGAAGGTCAGCGATGGTCACGTCGGCATGGCCTTTGAGCTTGCCGTGCTTCTCCTCTACCGTGACGCCCGGCCAGTTTCCGACGTACTGGTTTGAGCCGGTGAGGGCGTTGAAGAGGGTCGTCTTGCCGCAGTTGGGGTTGCCGGCGAGGGCGATAGTGATGTCTGCCATTTTAAGCCTCCTCCACAAGCTCGACTTGAATCATCTCGCAGTCGGCCTTGCGCACAGAAAGCTCGTAGCTACGCACCGTGACCTCGATGGGATCGCCGAGCGGCGCGACCTTGCGAACATGGATGAGCTGGTTTCGCGTGATGCCCATGTCCATGATGCGGCGCTTCACCGGTCCCGTTCCTGTGAGCTTGATGACTTTTACCGTCTGCCCTACTTTGGCATCTTTGAGTGTCATACCTCTTCCTTCCTAGCTATCTGCACAGCCGTACGTACCGACTGGGCTACACGTAGATCTTCTTTGCCATCTGCTCGCTGATGGCAACGCGTGCCTCGTGAACAGAGCAGATGACGTTGCCGTCCGTCTCTGAGATGACGGTGACAGGCGTGCCAACCACGAAGCCGAGCCCCTCAAGGAACTTGCGAGTCTCTGGTTTGCCGCCGATGCGCGTGATGACGCCGCTCTGGCCGGCCTGCAAAAGTGTAAGGGGCATAATCTGACCTTTCCAAAAAAGTTGCACTAGTCAAACATAGGATAAGTTAACCACTGCTAACAGAAAAGTCAAGGGGAAAGACGTATGAGAAATCGAGCTTCGCCACGACGGTGTACTCGCGACCGTAAAACAATATCTTTCAAACTATGGCCGAAAGTCGCCATGATGAGCAACGCGACCAACGTCGCCAGGCGGAGGAGCGGGCCAGATGTCTACTGAGGCCGTTGGGAGGCCATCTCCGATTCGTGCATGCCTTTCGATAGGTGCGTTCAGGTGCACAATTGGGGCGGCCCCATTGTGTACCGGTGAGCACCAGGGCTTTATTTGGCCGAACGGATACGCAACAAGCGTACGATAAGGTCAATACCAGCCACGAGCGCGATCGCAATGCCTACCACCATGCAAAACGGACGCATGATCGCCTGGCAACGCATCGACTGCATCATGCAGAGGTCGATGAGCACGCCAGGCAAGCAGGCTGCAAGCACGCCTATCAGCGCCGCGCCAAGGTCGAGACCGCGACGCTCGCCTTCGTCCAGCTCAAAGATGCGTACGACCGACAAGATCAAAAGAACGATGCCCACACCGAGCACGGCGCGGCCTGCCCAGAAACAGCTGCTTACGGAGCCGTCGTCGTGGACGCCACACGGAGCAGCAAAGGTAAGGATTCCAGCGACCAACAACCCCGAAAGAACCGTGAGCGCAATGCCCACGGGTGGCGACGGCTTGTTTGACATAGCTGGTATCCTTCCGCTTGTGTTAACTGCAGTTTACTACTGTACACCCGCACAGGCGGAGCGGCAACTGTGGACGGGGATATGTGCTTCCTGCGGATGCGACTCCCGACGATTCGCGCGGATTGGTCGCTCTTGCGATGCACGTGTCCGTATTTGCACACGCCCCCACCGCCCGTGTGCAAACACGGACATCTTTGTGCGTTTTTCGGCCACCTCATGTCCGTTTCCGCACACGCGGCCACCGCCCGTGTGCAATAACGGACACGTGAATGCAAGAAATGGGAGGTTTGTGTCCGTTTCTGCACACGCCCCCACCGCCCGTGTGTAAATACGGACACCGCCGGGCGTTTGTCGACCGCCTCGTGTCCGTTTCTGCACACGCCCCCACCGCCCGTGTGCAAATACGGACACCGCCAGGCGCTTGTTGGCCACCTTATGTCCGTTTTTGCACACGCAACAATAGCAACGGGTGCCGCCGTGTGCAAATACGGACATATCACAGAACCGGTGTTTGTCGGCGTTTGTCGGCGTTTGTTGGAGTTTGTCGGCGTTTGTTGGAGTTTGCTGGCGCTGGTCACCAGCGATGCCAGACGGCAGCGGCGTTCGAGCGACTGAGAAGATTGTCGATGTCTATGTTTGCGGGACACACGCTACGGCAGGCGAGTGACTTGCCACAGCCACCGTAAACGGACTCGCGATACGTCGATGCCAGCCGTTTGCGCTGTTCAGCTGGTACCTCGCTGAGAAGCCGAGCCAGAGGCACCATGGCAGCCATGCCCCCGAAGGCACCTTGCACGCTGAAATTGGGACAGACCTCAAGACATAGGCCACACTGAAGGCAGCGCGACGCCTCGTAGGCGATGCTCCAGCGTCGATCCGCCAGCACGGCATCGCCGTCGACCAAACGGTCGACCTCATCCGCCGCTGCTTCCCGCACGGCAGCACCGAGCAGTTCGAGGCCCTGCTCTCAAAGTGGCCAAGCGCGTGTCGCATGCCATACGCGGCACGCCGTCTATCACCATGGCACAGGCACCACATTTCTTTTGCAAGCAACTGATGTCCCAGCGGATGGGCTCAGCCGCCGCACCATCCGCATCGAGCAGCTCGTCTCGCTCGTTCAACTCGCGCAACGCCGAGGCAACGGTTGCCTGCTCCGAATCCGTCTCGTAGACGAAAGACTGCCAATACGGCCTATCATCTGCATGCTTTCGACGCAACACCTCAAGGACATATCTCATGAACGTGGCACCCCCTCATGCGGCTCAGCCAGTGGGCGGAATTCAATCGAAGGCCCATCGTTTTCCCAGCGTACCACCGTCGTACGCCGGTACTCCTCCAACGTTTCCGGATAATCAGCACGCTGATGGGCGCCGCGGCTCTCCTCGCGGGCAAGCGCGCACGCCACGACGGCACGCGCAAGATTCACGCGCGGCGTCACGCACAAGTCTTCCAGATTGGCCAGCCCGACACTCAGCCCATCTCCCGTACGAACGATTCCCATACATCCAACAAGTGCCTCTCGCATGGCATGTTCGGTCGTCCAGTTTGTCGTGGCGACACCCTCTTGTGCAGGCGAGCAGCCCCTCTGGACGGTATCCCCACGTGTCATCCCGATGGAGCGAGCTGCCACCATGCCTCCGCGAATGGCCCCGAGCAGCGAGTTTCCGCCGAGGCGGTTTGCCCCGTGGTACGCACACGCGCACTCGCCCGCCGCATAGAGGTCACGCACGTTCGCGCGATGCGCCTCGTCCACCAAGATGCCGCCCATGCAGTAATGGATGCCCGGCTCCACCGGAATCGCTTTGCGCGCAGGGTCGATGGCGAGATAGTGCTTGATCTCATCGCGCAGATCGCTCAGCCGATTTCGCCAGATGCTCCGCGACAGACCACGCATATCCAAGTAGATATGCCCATCGCAGGCAGGATCTGCCATCACGGCCCATTCCTCACGTGAGACGACGTCACGCGGCATGAGATTGCCCAACTCGGGATACTTCTCTTCCATAAAGTACCACGGCGCACCGTCACGCAGCGTAAAGAGCCTCCCGCCCTCGCCGCGCGCGGCCTCCGTCACGAGCAGGCGCTTGTTTGCTATGGGAATCGTCGTGGGATGGTATTGAAGAAACTCGAGGTTTGCCAGCTCGACGCCTCGTGTCAAGGCGATAGCCGCAACGTCACCAGTATTTGTGGTAGTACCGGTGGTGAGCTCGCCAAAGAGACCGCCCATGCCGCCACAGGCAAGTATCACGGGGCCGTCAAGAAACGCCACGTCTCCGCCAAACGAATCCCGCACCCACGCACCTACGCACGCGCCATCCACGATGGCCAGATCCACGAGCTCGTGATGGGGCATCCTCTGCACAAGGCCGCGCCGCTCCTCCAGGCGCACCGCGTCTACCAGCGCACTCACAAGCACCTTGCCCGTGCTGCTCTTTGCATAGGCCGTGCGCTTCTTCTTTTGTCCGCCGAAGTTGCGCTGGATCATGGAACCGCCTTCACGCTGAAACGGCACGCCGAGCGCCGCAAGCCGTCTCACGATATCGGGCGCGTCGTTCACGAGTCCCCAAACGGCGTTGGGATCGGCCAGCCACACACCGCCGCGCATCGTGTCGACAAAGTGCTCCTCCACCGTGTCGTGCTCGCCCATGAGGTCGAGCACGGCGTTGATGCCGCCCTCTGCAAGTACGGACTGCGCCCGCTCGGAGCGCTGTGCCGAGACGAGCCTGCACGCCACGCCCTTTCGCGCCAACTCAAGCGCAGCCGACAAGCCCGCAAGCCCTGCGCCAATCACGTTTACCGTAGCCATCTATATCACGATCCAACGCACGAAGTATACGACGAACGAGACGCCCATGAGCAGCAAAAGCAGCGCAAGCACAAACGCGAAGTCTGCCGCTCGGGAGCGAGGGGCGCTCATACCAAGCGCGATGACGAGCGGTCGCGCGTTGCAGAGCACATGCACCGCCACGGAGAGCACGAGGCAGATGTTTACGGCCAGCTCGAAGACGCCATACTCCTTGAGCCGATACGGACCGCCACCGCCCACCTGCAAGAACACGACCATATGCAAGGCCACAAAGACCGCTATGGCGACACCGCTCGCCCTCACCGCCCAGAATCGGGCGTTGAGCAGGCCATATGACGTACCAGACTCCCGCATGGCACGTACCGTGGGTACCGTGAGGCCCACACCAATGATGCCATGCACGACCGCCAGAGCCACGATGGCACGAGCCAACGCCTTTGCAGTCGGCCTCCCAAAACTCATCACGAGGAAGGCGTTGCCCACCCCATGCAACAGAAAGAGCGCCATCATCACGACGCTCAGCACGGTGTTGACTTTGCGCAGCGTAGCGTAGCCCCTCATCGGTGGACCACCTCCACGTTGGGATCACTTGCGAGCTCGGTCACGTCAAGGGCGGCTGCCGTCTCATCCGAGAGCACCATGATATCGAACCTTCCAACCTCGGCCTTAGAGACCATAAGGATGCCGTCCTCGGCGCGTACCTTCATCTGATTTGCCGGAAGGCGCGACGCGAGACTCTGCGCCATCTCGAGACCCGCCACATCGCTCGTGGCGACCACACAACTCACGTCCTCCAAGATGAGCGGTACGTCCTCGCCCGCAAGAAAGTCGAGCAAATAGCCAAGGGCTTGTTCGTCTTTGTGAAGCCTGCGATTGACGAAGATGGTGTACGTGCCCACTGGGGCATCCTGAATCTGCGTGGCGGAGCTCGTACGATTCGTTGCGCCACCCATCAACGCAGCGACGTTCACGCCACCCAACCGCGCCGGCACGACCAAAAACGCCAAGAACAATGCCGCGATGGTGACTATGTGGCCAAGCACTCGCATGGCATCCCTTTCGTCATGGATGTATCGACCATTTTATATTAGTATAAGACACAGCAAATAACTGCTTGCAAAAGGAAGACCCAAGGTTTTGCCAAAGGGGCTTGACCCAACGTTATGCAAAACACAAAGATCGATGTGAAGCGGAAGAACGACTTGAGTGGGAGTCGCAGTGAGAAGTACCACACGGCGATGAGCGCCGTCACGCCGTCGTTGTACTC
>CACXZL010000320.1 GCA_902772085.1 uncultured Coriobacteriaceae bacterium
CACGAGCTGGGGCTCTCGGCGCTCGTGGAGGCATACGCACCAAACGAGGTGCCGCGTGCGCTCGCGGCGGGCGCCCGCGTGGTGGGGGTGAACAATCGCGACCTGCGTACCTTCGAGGTGGACTTTGGCCGCAGCATCGGTCTGCGTCCGATGGTCGGACCGGATCGGTTGTTTGTGAGCGAGAGCGGCGTGGAGACGGCCCAAGACGTGGCGCGGCTGGCCGCAGCCGAGGTGGACGCCGTGCTCGTGGGAGAGACGCTCATGCGTGCGGCAAACAAACACGCCGCTCTGGACGAGTTGAGGAGCGAGCTATGAGCGACGAGCGGAGGGTGCGCGTGAAGCTCTGCGGGATGTTTCGCCCGGAGGACATCGACGCCGTGAACGAGGTACGACCCGACTTCGTGGGGTTTGTCGTCAACTTCCCACGCTCGCGCCGTAGCGTCGCGGCACGAGAGGTCGTGGGGCTGTCGCGTCGCGTCGAGCCGGGTATTTGCAAGGTCGGCGTTTTTGTGGACGAACCTGCACATACCGTGGCACGCCTCTTTGAGCAGGGGGCGATCGACGTCGCGCAACTCCACGGGCACGAGGACGAGCATTACCTGCACCTTCTGCGCAGCCTGTGCCCAGTGCCGACGGTCCAGGCCTTCAAGGTGCGCTCAGCCGCAGACGTGGCGCACGCCGAGACCAGCACGGCCAATCTCGTGCTGCTCGACAATGGCCAGGGCACGGGTCACGCATTCGATTGGTTTTTGTTGCAGAATGTCCGCAGGCCGTTTATGCTTGCCGGCGGACTCGGCCCGCACAACGTGGCCGACGCGATACGCGCCGTCCGCCCTTGGGCCGTAGACATGAGCAGCGGCATAGAGACGGACGGCCTCAAGGACCCGCGCAAGATGCGCGACGCCGTCATCGCCGTACGGAATGTGGAAAGGGGCTTGGCCTCTTAACATGGGAAAGGAGCACCATGGGTAATTCGAGCACGTCACGCGGGAGGTTTGGCATCCACGGTGGCCAGTACATTCCCGAGACGCTCATGAACGCCGTGTTGGAACTCGAGGAGGCCTACGACCGTTACAGCCGCGACCCCTCTTTCAACGCCGAACTCACGAACTTGTTCAACGACTACGCGGGCAGGCCGAGCCTGCTGTACTTCGCCGCAAACATGACGGCCGACCTCGGCGGCGCCAAGGTATACCTCAAGCGCGAGGACCTGAACCACACCGGCGCCCACAAGATAAACAACGTCCTCGGCCAGGCCCTGCTCGCCAAGCGTATGGGCAAGACCCGCCTCATCGCCGAGACGGGCGCCGGCCAGCACGGCGTGGCGACCGCCACGGCAGCCGCGCTCATGGGCATGGAGTGCGTGGTGTACATGGGGCGCGAAGACATGAGGCGTCAGGCGCTCAACGTCTACCGCATGCGGCTGCTCGGCGCCGAGGTCCGTGGCGTGGACGCCGGCACCGCGACGCTCAAGGACGCCGTGAGCGAGACCTTCCGCGAGTGGACCTCCCGCATCGACGACACCCACTACTGCCTGGGCTCGGTCATGGGACCTCACCCCTTCCCCACCATTGTTCGCGACTTTCAGGCTGTTATCAGCCGCGAGAGCCGCGCCCAGATCCTCGCAGTGGAGGGGCGGCTTCCCGACGCGGTACTCGCCTGCGTGGGCGGCGGGTCAAACGCCATCGGCAGCTTTTATCATTTCATACCCGACAAGACCGTGCGTCTGATTGGCTGCGAGGCCGCCGGGCGTGGCATCGATACTTGGGAGACGGCGGCAACCATCTCCACTGGGCGGCTGGGGATCTTCCATGGCATGAAGAGCTACTTTTGCCAGGACGAGTACGGCCAGATCGCGCCGGTCTATAGCATCAGCGCCGGCCTCGACTATCCCGGCGTCGGTCCGGAGCACGCGGCGCTGCATGACTCCGGTCGAGCCGAGTACGTTGCCGTGACGGACGACGAGGCCGTGAATGCCTTCGAGTATCTGAGCCGCACCGAGGGCGTGATTCCCGCGATCGAGAGCGCCCACGCCGTTGCACACGCCATGAAGCTCGCGCCTCGTATGAGCGCGGACCAGATCCTCGTCGTGACGCTTTCCGGTCGCGGCGACAAGGACGTGGCAGCCATAGCCCGCTATCGCGGAGAAGACCTACACGAATAATGTCAAAGGAGCTTGTCAAAAAAAGGTCTAGCCCTTTTGACGTTCAGAGGAGGAGCAACAATGTCTTGCATAGCAGATGCCTTCGCCGCAAGTCCCAACGGCAAGGCGTTCATACCGTTCATCACTGCCGGCGACCCCACGCTCGAGGTGACGGAACAGCTCGTGGTGGGCATGGCGCAGGCGGGGGCCGACCTCATCGAGCTCGGCATACCCTTTAGCGACCCCACGGCAGAAGGCCCGGTCATCCAAGAGGCAAACCTTCGAGCGCTTCGCAACCGTGCAACAACCGACGACGTGTTTGCCATGGTCGAGCGCGTGCGGGTGATCTGCAACGTGCCGCTGGTAATCATGACCTATGCCAACGTGGTCTTTTCTTACGGCATCGAGCGTTTTGCCGCACGGCAGGCCGAGCTCGGCATGGGCGGCGTCATACTGCCCGACGTTCCGCACGAGGAAAAGGAGGAGTTCAGCGAGCCCTTCGCCGCGGCGGGACTCGACGTGGTGAGCCTCATTGCACCAACCTCCCACGAGCGCATACGCGCCATCGCACGCGACGCGAGCGGGTTTGTGTACTGCGTGAGCTCGCTCGGCGTCACGGGCGTGCGCAGCGAAATCAACACCGACATCACATCCATGGTGCGCCTCGTGAAAGAGGAACGCCCCGACCTGCCCTGCGCTGTGGGGTTTGGCATCTCCACGCCCATACAAGCCGCACGCATGGCCGCCGTATCCGACGGTGCCATCGTGGGGTCCGCCATCGTGCGCATGATCGGCGAGCATGGGTCGTCGTGCGTTGAGCCGGTGTGCGCCTACGTACGCGACATGGCTACCGCAGTCCACAGCGTGTAGGACGTAGGGCGTCGGCTGGCCATTGGGACTACCCCCATTTTGCAAACTGAAGGGATGTGAATGGGAAACGTCTCAAACCCAAGCGCGAAAAACGGTTACTATTTTAGCAGGTTTGAGCTAAGGAGGCCCCATGGAAAAGTCACTGGCGCTGGCACTACCCGATCACCCCGGATCGGTGCGCGAGGTGATGCGCATCTTCTCGCAGAACGGCGTGTCGGTCCTGCGGATGAGCTACAGCCACATGGTGG
>CACXZL010000321.1 GCA_902772085.1 uncultured Coriobacteriaceae bacterium
TTGAAAACCGCATTACACGCCAGAGCGGACAACCCGGCACCTAGCGAGGGCACATTGTTTAATATGCCACCTGCCCACTCAGCAATTTGCCGTTCTACAGTCGATGTCGGAGAGCCGCAGCGAGACGATGTCGGACGACCTCATGCCATACTCGGCGGCAAGCAACAGCACGACGTAGTCCCGCCTGCCGGTGGCCGACGACCTGTCGGCCGACGCCAGCACCCTCGCCACCTCTTCGGTCGTGTACGTTGCCGGAAGCCTCGACCCCCTGCGGTATGCGTCGCGCGGGACGAGCGCCGACGCGTCGCGGTCCGCCAGCCCCTCGTCGTAGAGCCATGCGAGCAGGTGGCGAAGGTGCTGGGCCGCGTTGTGCCGCGCGGCCTCCGTCGGGAACGCGCCCGCGAGGAACTCCTCGATCTCGTCCGCACCGAGCCCTGCGACGGGGACGCCCCTCAGCTCGAGCCACTCGTTGAGCCTTCGGAGGAAGCGCTCCTTGTTCTCCATGGTCTTGCGGGAGAGCCCCCTCGCGCGCTCGTGCCCGGCGTAGGCCTCGAGCGCGGGCGCCGATTCCCCGCGCATCGCGTGCTCGACCGACGGCGTCCTGAACTCGAACTCCCCGCTCTCGGCGTAGGAGAGCAGCATCCTGACGGCGCGGAGCCTGAGCCGCTCCCCCTCGGTCATGCCCCGCCTGAGCACGCGAGATCCGACGGAGCGGTCCAGGTAGGACAGGCACGCGTCCTCGCAGAACGTCGCGAAGCCCGATTCGGCGAGCCACTGCTCGAACCTCGACCACTCGCTGGCGAGTTGCCTGGAGTACTTGAAGCCGTACTCCCGCTCGGAGAGCTCCTCCGAGCATCTTTCGATCAATACCTTGATGTCTTCAATCATAGGCAGACCTCCTTTCCCACCACGATTGAAGACCGTACGTCACGTTATGTGAAGCGATGGGAGGGCGGCGGGCCCCACCACCTGCGCCTCCCCCGCGTCTCTTCACATAACCGCACTCTTGCCAAAACCCTTGCTCGCGCCGTCGCGGACCCTCGTGTGGATCAGCACGCAGCCGATCCTGCCGCACGCGCCCGTGAGCTGGGCGTTCGCATAAGGCGCGCCGTTGTCGACGTAGAGCTTCCGCGGCACGCCGTAGGTCGCCACGGCCCCCTTGAGCAGCACGAGGAAGTTCGCGCCGGTGTCCGAGCGGAAGAAGCGGGCGGCCACGACCATGCGGCTCCTGTCGTCGAGTATCATCTGCAGGTAGGCGCGGCCGAGCCTCCCGTCGGGCATGGTCACGTGCGGCCCGTAGAGGGTGTCCGCCTGCCACATGCCGTTGGCGAGCTCCTCCTCGAAGGCCCTCCTGTCCCTGAGCTGGGGGTTGGCGGCCCCCCGGGGCAGGTTGGCCCGCACCCACCGCTGGATCGTGCTGTCGGAGAAGTCGTCGGCGCCGATGGTGCCGTCGGCGACGAGGCGCAGCCGCATCTCGACGCAGTTCATCCTCGGGTGGGCCTCCCTGAGCGCCCGTATCGCCTCCTGCACCTCGGGGGCTATCTTGCGCGACTTCCCGGCGTCGCTCCTGCCGGAGCGCACGAGGCCGTCGAAGCCGAGCCTGCGGTAGCGGCTCTCCCAGGTCGCGAGCGTGTTGGGGTTGAAGTAGCGCACCGTGCCGTCCGGCAGCGTGACCGGCCGCTCCGAGACGTCGCGGAAGTACGCGGCCTTGCTCGGCTGGGTGTAGGTGCCGTTGATGACCGGCGCTATGAGCGAGAAGCGCAGCATCGCCACCTCGCCAGCGTCCCCCTTGTTGGGCATAACCATGTCCTGTCTCCTCTCCTTCGGGGATCTCGCCTACGAGGAGGAGGGTAGCGGGCGGCCGGGCGGCGGTGAACTGGCAGCCTATGTAAAGGCGCCCGGGGCGCACGGGCCGCACGGAGGCGGATTGCGCATCGCGACGTTCTGGAAGGGGCCGAGCCCGAGCGCGGCGGCGCAGGCGCGGGCGAGGAGCGCGCGGAACCTGGCGCACGAGCACGCCCCGGCGGCGGACGGGGCGGAGTGGGCGCGACCGGTCGCGGAGGCGAGCGCGACGAGCAGCGCGGGCAGGCAGGCCATGATCCTGTAGAGCGACCTCGGGCATATGCCGTAGGCCTCCCCCACGCCCCCCACCGTCGAGCCGGACAGCCTGGCGCGCGCGATCGCGCCCTGCAGCCTCACCGACCTCTGCCTGTGGGGCGACACGTTCGGCGGGATGAGGGCGTGCGTCGCGCCGCAGGACGCGCACCTCACGCGCTCTATGGTGACCTTCCCGCAGACGATGCGGCCGCCCCGCAGGTCCTCGAGGTTGCGGCGGTACGGGGAGTGCTGCCGGAAGTCGCCCACGGCCCCGCAGGCGGGACACGCCGTCGCGGCCAGGGCGGGGTCGTTGCAACGGCCGTCGGTGCCTAGTATCATCTTCACCAGCCTTCGGCGGCGCGCCTTGCGCCGCCTGCGCTGGGGGAGGCGCCTTTGTCGCCAAACAAGTGAGGCGCCTCCCCGTCCTCTTCTCCTGGCCGAGAACTCTACGCGAAGGAGGGCGCCCTTGCATCGCCTGGCGTCAGATTAGCCAATATGCCTCCACAGATGTGCATGAATTAATTTGCGTCCCAAGTCCAGAAATGGCTCTGCGAGTGTGCCGTTCTACAGTCGAAAACCTTCGCCGCCCCCATCTCGCGTCTCACCTCCTCGGCGATTCGCCCGTAACCGGGGCACCTCGACTCGAGCCAGCGCTCCCGCTCGCCCCGGGGGACAGCGCCGAGTGCCCCCAGCTCGCGTGCGGAGAGCGAGACGCAGGCGCGCTCCAGGGTGCGGCAGCGAATCTCCTCCCGCCATTCCATGACAGTCGCGGAACGCACGACGCGCGAAGCAAAGAGCGCACGCAGGACCTCGCGCACCATATCGGGCGTGAGCTCGCCGTCGCAGGCCTTCCACATCGCAAAGACCACGCAGGCGAGGTACAGATTCGTTGCCATGGGGTTGCCGGCACCTATGGCAGGCGCGCGGTCGATGAGTTCGCGATAGAGGGGCTTTCCACCCTTATAGGCCTTGCGAGTCAGCTCAGACCCATAGAGCTTCTTGATGTAATGGCGTACAGGCGGCGCCACGAGCATCCAGAACTTGCCTTCGTAGGGAAGCTTCGGCTCGACGTGCTGTGTTGTGGCCATGCTCGCACCCTCCGTCCACATCCGCCCATCTTGGAACCAAAGCATAGAGCCCCGTAGTGGTTCTTT
>CACXZL010000322.1 GCA_902772085.1 uncultured Coriobacteriaceae bacterium
GAGGGGTACTTCCGCCTGTCGACCTTCGGCGACCCACAGGACACCGTCGAGGCCGCCCGCAGGCTCCAGAGCCTCTTGGCGCGACGGTAGGGAGCGGTCTCGCCCGGGGAGGGCGGACTCCGTAGACGAACTGTATACTAATATATAAGTGAGGAGCTGAGCATGTGCTCGATCATGGGGTATTGCAGCGGCGACGCAGACCGCGAACTCTTTTTGGAAGGATTCAGCAAGACGGTCTCTCGTGGACCCGACGACTCGCGAGTGATCGACACGGGCCATGGCCTCCTGGGCTTCCACAGGCTCTCGATCATGGGCCTCACGCCCGAGGGAATGCAGCCGTTCCGCTATGGTGACAGCTACGCCGTCTGCAACGGCGAGCTCTACGGCTTCGAGCGCATGCGTTCCGAATTGTGCGAGAAGGGCTACACGTTCCAAAGCGACAGCGACTGCGAGATACTGCTCCCGCTCTATCGCGAGCACGGGGTCGGGCTCTTCTCCCTTCTCGACGCCGAGTTCGCCTGCATCATCTATGACGAGGAGACGCACGGCTTCATCGCCGCGCGCGACCCCATCGGCATTCGCCCCCTCTACTACGGCTTTGACGGGCGTGGCGCCATCGTCTTCGCGAGCGAGCCAAAGAACCTCGTGGGACTGGTGGAAGCCATCGTGCCGTTCCCACCTGGGCACTACTATCAGGACGGGCGCTTCGTCCGTTACTCCGACGTCACCACCGTGGGGTCCCCCGTCACGGACGACCTCCACACCGCCTGCAAAAAGATACGCGAGAAGCTCGTGGCGGGCGTGCGCAAGCGACTGGTATCCGACGCCAAGGTGGGATACCTGCTCTCGGGCGGCCTCGACTCCTCCCTCGTGTGCGCCATCGCGACGCAGGAGCTCGGACATCCCATCGACACCTTCGCGATAGGCATGGAAGAAGACCCCATCGACCTCAAGTACGCTCGCGAGACGGCCGAGTATCTCGGGAGTCGCCATACCGAGGTCACGATGACGCCGGAGGAGGTCGTGGGATCGCTCGAGGACGTCATCGCGTTGCTCGGCACCTACGACATCACCACCGTCCGCGCAAGCGTGGGCATGTATCTCGTATGCAGGCACATCCACTTGCAGACGGACATACGCGTCCTGCTCACCGGAGAGATCTCAGACGAGCTCTTCGGATATAAGTACACGGACTTCGCCCCCTCGGCGCAGGCCTTCCAAGAGGAGGCGCAGAAACGCCTGCGCGAGCTGCACATGTACGACGTCCTGCGCGCAGACCGCTGCATATCGGTAAACTCGCTCGAGGCACGCGTGCCCTTTGGGGACCTCGACTTCGTACGGTATGTGATGGCGCTCGACCCTCGCCTCAAGGTGAACACCTACGGCAAAGGCAAGTATCTGCTGCGTCACGCCTTCGAGGGCACGGGGCTTCTTCCCGACGGCATCCTCTGGCGTGAGAAGGCGGCCTTCTCCGACGCGGTGGGGCACTCGATGGTGGACTACCTCAAGGAGTTCGCGGAACGACGATACACCGACGCGGACTTCGAGGAGAGACGACGCGCCTACGACCATGCGCGACCCTTCACCAAGGAGTCGCTCCTCTACCGCGAGCTCTTCGAGAAGCACTATCCAGGCCAGTCGCGCATGGTCGTGGACTTCTGGATGCCCAACCGCACGTGGAGGGGCTGCGACGTCGACGACCCGTCAGCGCGCGTCCTGGCGAACTACGGAGACAGCGGGAAGTAGGCGTGCGACGATTCTCAACTGGTTGCGAACAACCGTTCCACCATCGTCTGGTTTGCCGCAAGTTCCACCGCGTCGTCGAGCGGATCAAGCGCGGATCGCCCGAAGCGACGTTCTAGGGCACGGGCGATCAGCCAATCTGCGACCTCCGGGTTCTTGGGCAGAAGAGGCCCGTGGATGTAGGTCCCGAGCACGTTCTTGTAAAGACATCCCTCGCGGCCCGAGACGTCGTCGTTGCCATGCCCGCACAGGACCGTCCCCAACGGGCTCACCCCCGATCCAAGGTGCGTGCGACCACCATGGTTCTCGTAGCCCACTATGGGACTCCGGGAAATCTCGCTCTTGATGGCAATGTTGCCGATGATGCGGGGCGCGCCTCGATCGGTGTAGAGGTCTACGAGCGCCAACCCCGGGACCTTCTGGCTGCCCATGAGGTACGATTCTCCCAGCAGCTGGTAGCCTCCGCACACGGCCGCCAGCACGCCTCCGTCCTCAACGTACGCGAGGAGCTCCTTGCGCTGCTCGAGCAGATGGTCGCACACGATGCGTTGCTCGCGGTCCGACCCTCCACCGATGAAAACAAGGTCGACCTCGCCAAACGATAGGGTGTCGCCCACCCTCGCCTCGCGCACCTCCACCTCCATCCCACGCCATTCCAGACGCTTGCGCAGGCAGAGGACGTTGCCCGTATCTCCGTAGAGGTTGAGGAGCTCGGGATAGAGGTGAGCGATGACGAGCTTGCATCCGGCACGTCCGCGACCGGGGTTCCTCTGCCGAATCGTCGCCTTGGAAGGAAACGTATGCGCGGGTTCGTCGCTTGCCGGCATGGCTTGTGACGAGGCGACGGATTCGAGCTGCGCCTTGGTTGGAGCCAGGGCGGAGTAGTTGCAGAGGACGTAGAGCGGCGTGTCCAGAGGCTCGCGGCTCGCCATGGACAAGGCCTCGGGCACATCCTCGACCAGAGCCGCATCGATGCCCGCATACTTCATGCGAACCTGCAAGTCGTTTGCACGGTGACCGCCCACCATCACCCGCACCGCCTCGGCATCGTGTCCCAAGCGCTCGAAATCCACGTCCCAGAGCCACGAAACGTCCTTGCCGTCGTTGTAGTTGTCGTTCACCACGACGTATACGGACTTGGAAGACGGATCGCGGCACAGGAGCTCGAGATTCTGGTTGAGGCCCGTGGGATTCTTGGCGAGGTTCAGAGTGACCTTGCGTCCGTGAACGTCGAAGCGCTGCAGGCGCCCGTTGTGCGGGTCGAATGCGTCGAGCGCCCCTTGGAACGCTGGAGCTTCGACGTGCGCGAGCGATGACGCGACGTAGGCGGCCAGCACGTTGTAGGCCATGTACGGTCCGCCAAACCCCGCGGCGAGCGACGTCGTGACGCCTCCACCATCCGCCCGAAGCCCAATCCCCTCACGCGCCATCCGCACATCGGACGCCACATAGTCGAGGGGCGGTCGGGAGAAGTCGCCGTGAGGGCACCTGAAGGCCCCCAGCTGGGC
>CACXZL010000323.1 GCA_902772085.1 uncultured Coriobacteriaceae bacterium
AAGTGGCGTAGACTCGCGTCGTAGGCTCATCACCTCACCTTTGGGGGTAAAGACGAAAATCTCTCCCTCAAAGAGATCGACGCGCAGGTTGGTCAGGAACTCATGCGGATCGTTGATTTCGTCCTCGCTTACCCAGTCGAGACTACGGCGTATGTGATTGATGGTGGAGTCGATGCTACGATCGTCTTGCGACATCTTTCCCTGCGAATTGCCCGCCTTCTTGTAGAGCCAATGCGCGGCAACGCCGTACTCTGCGTGCTCGTGCATCTCAGCGGTACGAATCTGCACTTCGATCGGCCGAGCATCAGGACCGATCACCGTAGTATGAAGCGACTGGTACAAGTTGGCTTTGGGCGTGGCGATATAATCCTTGAATCGTCCGGGAAGGGGATGCCACAGTGAATGCACGGCACCCAAAACCGCATAGCACTCCTCCACAGTCGCCGTTATAACGCGCAGAGCAATGAGGTCATAGATGTCGGTGAACTCCATGCCCCGCACATGCATCTTTTGATAGATGGACCAGAGGTGCTTCGGTCGTCCTGAGATTTGATACTTCACGCCCACGCGATCCAGCTCGTCAGAAAGCGCCTTTATGGCCTCGTCGGTGTCACGCTCGCGCTGCAGACGAGAGTCCTGCACCATGCGTGCGATCCGCTCGTACTCCTCTGGCTCGAGATAGAAGAACGACAGATCCTCGAGCTCCCATTTGATGGAGGATATGCCCAGACGGTCGGCAAGAGGCGCATACACGTCCATGGTCTCGCGCGACTTGAAGACCCGCTTATGCGGAGGAAGTGCCGCAAGCGTACGCATGTTGTGCAAACGATCAGCGATTTTTATGATTACCACACGTATGTCTTTGGACATGGCGAGAACCATCTTGCGAAGGTTCAACGCCTGCTTTTCGTCCATGTTTGAGACTTGGATGTTTGCAAGCTTCGTCACGCCATCGACGAGTTCGGCGACGGTGGCACCAAACCGCTCCGTAAGGTCGTCGAGCGTCGCCGTGGTATCCTCTACCGTATCGTGCAACAGCGCGGCACACACCGTATCTGCATCCATATGCAAGCTTTTGGCGAGAATGAGTGCGACCTCGACCGGATGATTGATGTATGCCTCTCCAGAACGCCTCCGCTGATCTTTGTGGAACTCGGCAGCGAACCAATACGCACTCTCGACTTTTGCACAGCTCTCCTCATCGAGATAGCTTTCACAGGCCGCCTGGAGCAGCCGATAGTTGTCTGCGCCTGGGATATGTGCTGTCCTGCGTCGTGTAGGTTGCGTAATTTGTGTCCTCATAGTTCCAGACCCTTCTCTCGCTCACCGATCCACGATACGCCCAAAGCTCGGAGCAATGGGCTTGTTTATACGGCTTAGCATCTCTTGAGGCAATGTAACAAGTGCCCAATCCTTGAATTGCGCAAACTCCTCTATGGCACATAGCCCCTCCGCGTAACGCGGGGAGTCAGCGAGGTTCATGTGACTGGGCGAAGGCGTCATATGCGATGACGGACTTTGCTACGTGAACATCGACCCCATCTTCGCGCAGACCATCACGACCAACAACTACCAGGTATTCTTGCAGTGCTACGGCAAAGGCGACTGCTATGTGCGCGAGCGCAGGGGCGGCTGGTTTGTAGTAGCGGGGACGCCGGGGCTGGCCTTCGGATGGGAAATCAAGGGTAAGCAATCCGATTTTGACCAACTGCGCCTTGACCGTAACGACGAGAAATTCACTGTACCGACACAGACTTACGGCGAAGACGCTGCAAAGCACATCGACGAAATAAGAAAGGAACGTGAAGCCGCATGAAGATCATCACATCAGTAACTGTTTTCAATGACGCTATCGGAATGCGAATGTCCGCTACCTACAGCGAAGTCGACGATGCAACCGGTCGTATCGTCAGCGATAACAAGAGGTTTGACCGTGTAGTGACGGACAAATCCGTTAAGACCGACGCACAGGCGCTCCTTGACTACGCTACCTCATCTCTTCCTGAATGATATGTCTCGGAACAAAGGAGCGTGATAGATGATGCTCACACAGACATACGACCTGAACCTGTCTCCTGGAGGCGTTCCACTTCACATCGATGTGAGCCAGTATGACTCGGCATCCAGGACACTGGTGTTCAATCTGTTCAGTTCTGATGGCATAGTCAGTTTTCCTTCCGGCACAGCTGCAGAAATCAGGGGGACGAAGCCCGATGGCAACGGCTTCTCATATCAAGCTGCCATCTCTGGAAACGCAGTCACGGTCACTTTGACTGAGCAGATGGCGGCAGTTGCCGGCAAGGTAAACTGTGAGATCGTGCTATACAAAGGGACACCGGCCACCACCGAAACCCCTGCTTCTCAGGATTATCAGCAGCTTGCCACTGCCAACTTTATTCTCCGGGTGGAACGGGCCGCCCTGGATAAAGATACGTTGATCTCCGGATCCGAAATTCGCCAGCTCATTGATGTCATAGACAATTCGGATGAGATCATAGGAGCGGCAACGACAGTTCAGGAGATCGTTGACAATCTGAACAACAACTGTGTCGCATACAACATCGCCCAGAGCCTTACTCCCACAGAGAAAGCCACGGCTCGGAACAATATCGGCGCTGCAAGGATCCGCGTCTCAGGGCACACGCTGATTATCTCAGGAGGGAGTGGCGCATCATGATCGAGAGGGTAGCGCTCCCGCGCCTGACCGTCAATCTCGGGCAGTTGGGCGAAAATGAACACGTGCGCGTCAGGGTTCCCATTTCCGAATATGCGGAGATGTACCCTGACGCGCATTTTACTCTCCTGAACCGACTCCCAGACGCTGATTCCTCGTATCCTGTCCCAACAACTGAGACGGACGAGAATTACCTGTACTGGACTGTTACCAACACCGACCTGGTACAGTCGGGATATGGAAAGTGCCAGCTGATCGTTCTGCAGGGGTCAACTATTGCCAAAAGTGTCGAGTTTGATACCTATGTAGGCGACGCTCTCGACGACACCGGAGAAACCCCTGATCCGTGGGACAGCTGGCAAGTGAGATTCGCCGCACTCGTAGCCGATGCGGAAAGCGCATCCGGAGCTGCGTCTGAGAGCGTCCTGGAAGCCGAGGCAGCACAGGAGGCTGCGGAACGTGCACAGTCGGCCTCTGAGATGGCTCAGAGCGCGTCTGAAACGGCACTGGCAGAATCTCAGGCAGCGCAGCACAAGGCCGAAACAGCACAAGCCAGGGCCAAGGAAGCGCAG
>CACXZL010000324.1 GCA_902772085.1 uncultured Coriobacteriaceae bacterium
TTGGCCTTGTTTTCAGCCTCTTCGTCGACGGTCGACGTTCCTCTCATGCTTGTCGTGTTTCCGCCAACCTTCAGGGGGACCTTCCCCTTCGTCGAACCCTTGGAGTTCTGCGGCACCGTTCGCTTCGTCATTGTACTCCTCGATATTCTCATGCAAAATAACGTTGCTTTGTAATCGTTCAACCGTTTGTCGCGCCTTTGGTCTACTATATTATCTGCCTTGGCTCAGGCAACATACGACAAACTCCTATGTCCGCTCAGAACACAGACTTTTCCCGAGAGGTTACAGCCGCCATGCAGAACTCAGACATGCCCTCAAGCACCTACGAATCCTCCACCTACGAGCGAAACCACTTCACGCTGTTGTCGATCCTGCGGGGAACCGACGGATCACGGACGCCAGGACGAGATGAGCCGCAGCTCACCTTGCGCCTCGAGCGCATCTTCCTCGATCGTGCGACCGGGACTCGCGTGCCCTTCGAGGGCGAGGCCGGCCTCGAGGCGCTGCTCAAGGCGCTCTCTCAGACCTGGCAGGTGTTTGAAACTCAGAGCTTCGAAGGTCATCTCATGGGCATCTACGGTCGGATGGCGCTTGGCAACGGATACCTGGTGCCCTTGTTCGTCTCGCTCGGCGCTGGCGGCCAGCTTGTGTGCAAGGCCGGCCCGTGTCCGTCCGTGGAGTCCCTGCTCGCCGTCGTGGAGGCCCTCGACCGGCAATTGCACGTGGAGGCGACCAAGCTCGGAGCAAACTACGACCTGGTGGCCGAGGGCTACAACCCCGCCGTCAGCTCGCCCTTGGACGTTGCGCTCATCCCGAGGGCACGTTGGGCCATCTTGAACGCCCACCTAGGCTCCACGGGACGCTATGGCCGGGACGTGATGCGCTGCGCCTGCTCCACGGGCGTCAGCATCAGCCACTCAGGCGACCACGACGCGATACAGGCCTTCCGCCTCGCCACCGCACTCGCACCCATCCTCTGCTTCCTCACCGACAACGTGCGGAGCTTTCGCGGCGCGGGGGCGCGGCGAACGCAGCGCATGGTGCGCTCGGTCATGTGGGAGGACTTCGATCGCACGCGGTGCGGCATAGTGCCGGGAACCTTTGACTCGAACTTCACGTTCGAGACGTATCTGAACTGGGTCGAGAGCAAGCAGCCGATCCTCTTCGAATCAGACGACGGCACCGTGCTCTCCACCGGAAAGGTGGTCCTCAGCGACTTCATGCGTACCCACAGGCTGAGTCGCAACGAGGCGGCGCACCTGCTCCACAACGTGTATCCCTACGCACGCTTCACCGAGCACACGCTCCAGATCTCTCAGGCCGACTCGCTGCGTCCGCGTATGGCGGCTGGCTACCTTACCTTCCTGAAGGGACTCTTGCGCAACGAGCGCTCCGTGGCGACGGCGCTCTCTGCCATAGGCTCCATACGCGAGTCCGACGTGGCGGACGCCATGCGAAGCCTACGCAAGTACGGCTGGGGCGCCACGGTGTACGGGCAACCCGTGACCACGCTGGTCGACAAGCTCGTCTACCTGTCGCGCTCGTCACTGATTGACCCCACTGACCTGCGCATTCTCTCTGGCATCACCGAACTCTGGGAGGTGCGGATGGTCCCGCGCGACGCCTTCGTGCACCAGGAGACCAAGGAGGTGCGCGGCTGGTAGGCCTGACGACGCGAGAGTACATCGCCTTTCCCACCAATCCGAACCCCAAGGAGGCGCACATGCAGCCACACGACGAGTCCTTCTCCCGCACCGAGCTCCTGCTGGGTCCTGAGGCGATGCGACGCCTCGCGGACGCACGCGTCATCGTCTTTGGCGCAGGTGGGGTCGGCGGATACGTGGTGGAGGCCCTGGCGCGCGTAGGCATCGGAGCGATAGACGTGGTCGACGACGACGTTGTCAGTAGGTCAAACATAAACCGGCAGGTCCTCGCCACCAAGGCCACCGTCGGACGGCGCAAGAGCCTCGTCGCCAAGGAGCGCATCCTCAGCATAAACCCCTCCTGCGAGGTCACTGCCCACGAATGCTTCTATCTCCCAGCCAACTCGCAAGGCATCGACATGGCGTCATACGACTACGCGGTGGACGCCGTCGACACCATGACGGCAAAGCTCCACATCGTGTCGCAGGCAAAGGCAGCTGGAACGCCCGTCATATCCTGCATGGGCACGGCAAACAAGATCGACCCCACGGCCTTCCGCGTCGACGACATAGACAAGACCTCCATCTGCCCCCTCGCCCGCATCATGCGCAAGGAGGCGAGAAAGCGCGGGCTTGGCCACTTCAAGGTGGTGTACTCCACAGAGCCCGCACGCAGGCCGGTTGGTGAGGTGGACCTGCGGAAGGAATTGAGGTCGGGTTCAAGCAACCGCAGCGTGCCCGGCTCCGTCTCGTTCGTCCCGCCCGTGGCCGGCTTCATCATCGCCGGCGAGGTCATCCGCGACCTCGCCGGGCTCGAGGCCTAGAGGCTCCATAGGGCCATCGCGAAAACACTCGTCCGTCTGGCGTACTCCTGCTATGCGGACGAAGGCACCCTCACGGCGCACGATCCGAGCGAACGCCATCGGCACAGTCTCGCTCCACACCCGCGCCAGGCACATAGCGCGCAGATGCCACTCGCAAACCCGACTTGCGCCCCTTCAGACATCACGCCCCGCAGCCATCCTCCCTGCGGTATCATAGACTCCGTTAGCCCTCAAGCACATGGAGGTGAACCGTGGCTGAAACCACCAACTACCAGTGTCCGAACTGCGGCGGACAGCTGGCCTTCGTAGGGCAGACCGGCAAGCTGCACTGCGAATTCTGCGACTCGGACTTCACGCCCGCCGAGGTCGAGGCGATCTACGCCGAACGCCAGGCACAAGCGGACGAACGCGCGGCAAAGGAAAGAGAGGCAAACCAGCAGGACTCCCCACAGGCTCCTCGCGAAAAGATCTCTGCAGCCGAAGCCTCCACGCAAGCATCGACGCGCGTCAAGCAGCGCCAATCCACCTCTGCCGACCCCATCCAGGCATATCTGGAGAGCACGCGCTGGGATGACGAGGATGCGCAGAACCTCAAGGCCTACAACTGCTCCTCATGCGGCGCCCAGCTCATGGTAGACCAGGTCACGGCCGTCACGAGCTGCCCGTACTGCGGAAACAACGCCGTCCTCCCCGGCCAGCTCTCAGACGTCCTCAAGCCGGACTTCGTCATCCCGTTCAAGCTCGACAAGGACGATGCCGTCAA
>CACXZL010000325.1 GCA_902772085.1 uncultured Coriobacteriaceae bacterium
CCACCTCCTCCGTTCCGAAGATCTGCTCGGCGTATCGCTCGCGAATGCCTTGCGAGACATTTGCAAGTGAGCTCTCGAGATGGGCCCCCGAGGGAAGGTCCAACGAAGGAAGAAACGTGGTAAGCAGTATTGCGCAGAAGGCGACCACGCGCAAAGACGAGAAGACGCGGCGGATGGGCAGGGCGGCGGGAACTGGCGCGTGCGAGCTCGCCGAGTCTGCGGTGTCGGGTCCGCCAGGCAAGACCCGCCCCGAGAGAAACGTCGAATCCGCAAAGCGCCATGGAAAGCAGCCGTGCGCACCCCCGCGAGAACGAGGATCGTTTGAACACGGCGCTTGTCTATGGCGCCGAAAGGTTTTGAGGTTTCTCTCGGGCCAGGCGGGCAAGAGGGCATCGAGGCCGAGAGCGGTGAGCGGCATGAGGTAGAGCGTCATGTTTACGCACATCCTGCGCCAGTCGGAATACCAGAGGGACGTGAGCCAATGCTTCACGAACCACCAGTCAATGCGCGTCGCGACGTAACCCAGCGCAAAGTACGCTATGGGACCCAAGAGCCAACGCAGCTCCTTGCGCGAGAGGGCTATGGCACAGCCGATGACGGATGCGACAGACATGCCAATCTGAGGGGAAATAAACGAAAAGCCCATGGTAAACAGGCTAAAGAGGGCATCACGCACATCGTCACGGATCACCTCGGTGTATTCCACGGTGCTTCTCAGCATGGGCAGCTCAAGGCAGAACGCCCAGAAGGCCACCACGATGGCGGCATATCCCATAAGCAGCAATGCAAGCTGCACGCGTGGGCGCGTGCGCATGAAGGGCCATCTCACGAGTTTGTGGATTCCGTAGAACGCCATAAACACATAGAGCGAAAAGATGGTCGAGGGGTGCGAGAGGGCAAGCGCACAAAACGAGATGACACAGAACGTCAAGAAGCTCGCCATGCATTGACGGATGCCCCCCGTTTCGATGGCGGCAAGTATCACGGAAAGGGCGCAGAATTGGAGCCCGATGCCAAGCTGGTTGGGAAACAAGGGCCCGGTGACCACGTACAGCCACGGCCAATGAGAGAACCCCACGATTGCGACCACGCCCAGTGTGACCGCGCGGCGTCTCTTTGGAAGCATTATACGGAGAAAGGCATACATGCCGAGGGGAAACACGGCGGCTGCGGAGAGCGCCACGATGGCGTTCGTGGCGACCATGAGATCCGACTGGGAGACGAGGCTCGTCAGCACCACGATGCAGGCCCAGGCGCCTGGATAGAACACGTTGAGGCTTGCGGTCGAGCTGGCATAGTCCGGAGAGGCGAGAAACGTGCTTGAATGGATCGAGGACCACTTTCCTGATTCGTGGTACGCGCGCGCAAGATTGACATGGGTCTGATTGTCGTAACGGGGGTTGAAGGCGTCCGCACTTGGGAGTGAGTGCAGGAAGACCAAGGCGCACACGATTGTGCCTAGAAGAAAGACCACGAGCAATGCCACGGCGTCGAAAGACAAAGGACGAACGTGGGGGAGTGCGACGGGTTCCAGGTCGCTCAGCGCTATCACTGGCTTGGGATTGTGGTGCCTGCTCCTTGCGCAGAGGTGACGCACGCCCCAAAGACCAAGTGCCGCTACGAGAGCTGGGCAGAGTATGGTGAGCGCGTTGCACGGGATGCCAAACTCATAGTAAGCGAGAGGGAGCGTCGAACAAACGCAGACCATAAGGAGTGGGGCGGCGCACAACGCGAGGTTGCGAGCCAGCCCCAGACCTCTGAAAAAGAGGAAGCCAGGAGTATATATTAACGCCAATGCGATGAAACTGGTGCGGACGAACTCAAACCACATACTATCTCGCTCTCGTACCTCTATCCCGGAAGAGTCTGAGCGCCTCGCTGAGCTCCATGTTGCCCTCGATGAAATCTGAGAGCGCGTCCTCAGGTCTCATGCCGCGAAAGACGGCGCAATTACCACAAAGATCGCAATTTGCTATGCACTCATATCGCTTGAGTACGTATGCGAGGCGCTCCTCGCGCGTGGACGTGCTGACAGAAGGTACCATCACGACTCCCCTTCCTGGCGAGCGGCCTCGGGCTTTGCCGGCAGGCGCCCCGCCTTGCGAAGCGCCTCGCGCAAGATCCATTCCACCTGCCCGTTTGCGCTGCGCATGTCGTCGGCGGCCCATCGCTCGATGGCCTCCCAGACCGCCGGGTCTATGCGCAGGGGATATTGCTTGCGCTTAGCCATGGGAGCCTCAATTGTAGAGGGTACCGGTGTTGAGGACGGGCTGGGCCTCGCTCTCGCCGCAGAGCACCACCATGAGGTTGGTTGCCATGGCCGCCTTGCGCTCGTCGTCCAGCTCGATGTTGCCACCCTGCGCCAGCTGCTCGACTGCCATGTCGACCATGCTCACCGCGCCTTCCACGATCTTCTTGCGGGCCGCGATAATGGCCTCAGCCTGCTGACGGCGCAGCATGGCCTGGGCGATTTCGGGCGCATAGGCCAGGTGGGTCAGGCGCGAGTCGATGACGTCGATGCCCGCCATCTCGAGCCTGCGATCGAGCTCTTCCATCAGCGTCCGTGAGACCTCTTCGATGTTGGTGCGCAGCGTGATGGCGTTTGCGGTGGCGTCGTCGTCCTCCATGTGATCATAGGCATAGACGCTGGCCACGTGGCGCAGGGCAGTTTCGGTGACGGTGTAGACGAAGCTCTCGTAGTCGTCCACGTCGAAGATGGCCTTGGCCGTGTCGACCACACGCCACACCACCACGGTGGCAATCTCGATGGGGTTGCCCATCTTGTCGTTGACCTTGATGCGCTCGCCGTTGTAGGTGCGGGCGCGGATGGAGATCTTCGAACCATGATGATGGCCGGCCATGAGGAGCTTGCTGCCCTTTTCGTCCTTCTCGGTGCTGGGGCCCTCGGCCGCGCTGGTCATGCCAAGGTTGCGGGCATAGAACGGGTTGGCCCAGCGGAAGCCCTCGTCGCGCACGGTGCCCACGTACTTGCCGAACAGTACGCAGACGCGCGCCTGGCCAGGCTGCAGGGTGAAGAATCTGCGCCGCCTCTATGTGCAGGATGGCAAGCGCACCCAGGAACTGCCTGCTTTGGGAGAGATTCGCGATTATGTGAAGGCCCAGCTGAAGGATGAAATCTGGGAAGAGGAACAGCGCTTCGAGAATCCTCACCGTCACTATCTGGATATGACCCCAGATTATTATGAAATGAAGATGGAACTT
>CACXZL010000326.1 GCA_902772085.1 uncultured Coriobacteriaceae bacterium
ACGGCACCTGGACTGCCGCAGACGAGATCGATGCGGCTTGGCCAGGCACAAAAGATGAGGTAAACAAGCTCCTCGAGCTTTGCAAGAGCGTATATGAGAGCGTGCTCTATCTCAACGAGCACACCATCTCCAAGCTCGAGACCATGCGCAATCACGAGCCGCTGGCCAAGACGGCAGGCTACTCGGCAGCCGAGGTCATCTCCAAAGTCGTGGACTTACCCGACGCAGTCGTGAACGCCCTTTCCGCATACTGGATCTACGTGGGCCAGCCACTTGCCACGTTGCCTTTCACGATCTACTCGTTCCTCATGGCCGACTACTTGCTGGGCGGATCATACGTGGCCCGCGGCTTCTCACACGAGATGAGCGTCGCCATGGCAGAGCGGTGCCGCGAGATGGGCGTGCAGTATGAGCACTGCCAAAACGTCGAGAAGATTCTCGTGCGCGACGGTCGCGTCGTGGGTGTACGAACCTCACGTGGCGACGAGATCGCCTGCGATTATGTTGCCAGCGCCCCTTACCCAAACACGGTATACAACAAGATGATCGAGCCGGCCTCCGAGGTTCCGGAAATCGCCAAGAAGTACGCACAGGCCATGCCCATGAGCGTCAGCTGCTTCAGCGTGGTCCTGCAGCTCGACGTCCCGCCCGAGGAGCTGGGCATCCACGACTACTCGGTCTTCTCCAGCGACTCGGCCTACTCCACCGAGAAGTTCTGGGAGCAGGGAAAGCGCCTGGGCGGCTGGGACTATCTCACGACTATATGCCTGAACTTCGCCAACCCCGAGGGCGTGCCCGAAGGACGTACCTCGCTCTCCATCACCACGTTACCTTTGCCTGAATGCTTCGACGGCGTGACGGCCGACACGTACTTCCAGGCGAAGCGCGACATCGCCAAGCAGATGATCGACCAGGTCAGCGCGATTCTGGGACACAACCTGCTCGACCACGTGATCGACATAGAGGTCGAAACCCCCGTGACGATCGCGCACTACACAGGCAACTACCAGGGAGGCATCTACGGATACCAGCATTCCATGACAAACTCCGTGGTCGCCCGTCTCGAGGACTTCGAGCGCGACCAGTACATCAAGGGCCTCGTGGGATGCGCGTCCCACCAGCTCGTAGGCGACGGCATGGCGTGCAACATAAACAACGGCAAGATTGCGGCCAAGGCGATTCTCACATGGATGGACGAGGGGGGTAAGCGATGAAGGTCAACAACTTCTTTTGGGACGCGCTCGGCGCGACGCGCGTGACCAGGGCACGTCGCAAGCTCATAGCCCATGGCGATGCGCATGCCCCGTACACCGACCATGTGGGGGAACTCACGGACGTGGAAGACGTGTCCCCGACCGCTCGTCGCATCACCTTTGAGGCCATCTCGCCCGATGTGCTGCCACCCTTCCAGGCAGGCCAATACGTCTCGCTCGACCTGCAGATCGAGGGTACGGTGACCACACGCCCTTATTCCATAAGCAGCGCACCGTATGTCGCGCGTCGTGGCGCAGACTCGCGCTTGCAGATCACCGTGCGCCATACCGATGCGCCGGAGGTTTTTGCAGCCCGTTGGCTCTACGAGGAAGTAAGGGTTGGAGACGAGTTCAGTGCCCATCTGCCATTTGGCGACTTCTTCTACGAGCCGCTGCGCGATGCACGGCGCGTCGTGGCGCTCGCTGGCGGAAGCGGCATCACACCCTTCGTCTCCATGGCGGCAGAGATAGCGCACGGCTCGCTCGACTGTGACCTCACGATTCTCTACGGCTCCGTCTCCACGACCGACATCGTGCTCAGGGAGGACCTCGAGGCACTGGCGGCATCGTGTGAGCGCGTGCGCGTGGTCAACGTGATTTCGGGCGACGAGAAGGGCCTGCCCGACGGCTACGAGCAGGGCTTTATCAGCGCCGAGCTCATTCGCAAGTACACGCAGGGGTCGCCCTCGGATGGCGGCACGAGCTACTTCGTGTGCGGGCCGGCAGTCATGTATACGCACGTGCTCGCCGAGCTCGCAAAGCTCGAGGTGCCCGAGCGCCGCATACGCACCGAGGTGTTTGGCTCGCCTCGTAAGGCCGGTCATGCCAAGGAGCAGGTCTTTGAGCTCACGGTGAAGCGCGGGCTTGAGGAGACGGTGATTCCCGCACGATCCACCGAGCCGCTCGCCGTGGCGCTGGAACGCGCCGGCATCCCCAACCACACGCGCTGCCGTAGCGGAGCCTGCGGGTACTGCAGGGCGCGCCTGCTCACGGGTGAGGTATACGTGCCCGAGCAAGGCGACGGACGCCGCTTGGCCGACAAGCAGAACGGCTACGTGCATGCCTGCTCTGTCTGGCCGCTTTCCGACTGCACGCTCGAGGTGCCCATCGTATAGGATCAGACAAGGGGGCAGGCCACTTGTCTGGCCGTTACCAACTTTTCACGGTTCGGCCACCGAGAATCTGACGCTTTTGCGTTTGGCGAGGACCGTATTGCTCGGAATTCCGTTTCGCGAGGGGAAATCTGCTGGTTTTCCGTTTGGCGAGGGAGAATCTGTCGGAATCTCGTTTGGCGAGCCTCGCGAGACGCGATTCCGACAGATTTCCCCTCGCGAAACGCGATTCCAGCAGATTGGGCCTCGCCAAACGGGATTCCAATAAGGGCCCCTCGCCAAACGGGATTTCGACAGGACTCAAGCCCGGCGCCCTGACGAGACCGTGAAAAGTCTGATCTGCCCCCGCCGCGCACCTGGCACCGATGTCACGTAACGGCATGGCAAATCGGTTATAATCACTGGGAAAGGAATCTGCGCGGGAGTGACCAACCATCACTTACCCATGGGAAAGAATGCGACGCAAGCTCGGCGGAGTACGGCGGCAACGTACTACGATGAGGAAGCGTGCGAGAGCGGGATGAGCTCGAGCGACGCATGGTGGGCACGCCGGCGTTCGGGTTGTGGCAGGCGGCTGAGTTGAAAGCCTGCTGCTTTTCATGACCTCGTGTTTTCCATCGAACTGCCGGAGGGTTGATTCTTATGAAAGAAGAGGGTGTTTCGTTTTACCGCCAAGCACGCTATCACTTGCACAACCTGCTCGTCAGGGGCACCTTTGCGCGCATCACCGCGTTTACCATCGTCACGGTGACGCTCTGCCTCGTCCTGGGTTTCGTCTTGTCGCTCGTGCCGAGCCCCGACGGGGATTTGCTGACCTCTATCTGGAACGCGACTCTCTGCGCGCTCGACGGAGGGACGATTGCCGGCATGGAGGGAAACGCCGGGCAGAAGGCCGTCCTGTTTGTCATCACGCTCTTTGGCATCGTGTTTTCCAGCGTGCTCGTCGGCATCATCACCACCGGCATCGAAGAGCGCCTGGACGACATCGCCCGCGAGGGAAGCAAGGTCCTCGAGCGCTGGCCGCACGTGCTGGTCCTCGGCTGCACGTCGATAACCACCGAAATCCTGCAGAGCCTCGCTCAGGACAACGAACGCAGCCGGCATGTCGAGCCCGTCGTGGTGCTCGAGGAGACGCGAGACGTCATGGATGTCGGCAAGGAGCTCGATCTCAGGCTCAAGGCGTTTTCCAAGACAAGGACCATCTGCCGGCAGGGATGCCCTTACAGCAAGAAAGACCTGAGCCTCTGCTCGATCGAGCGTGCGCGCGCGATACTCGTTACCGCGCCGAGTGACGACGAGGCCATCAAGACGGTCCTCGTCTGCGTTACCCTGCTGCAGGAGCTCGGTCGCGAGACCCCGCTGTTTGTGGCATGCGAAAGGGAGGAAGCATTTGTCTCGCTGCAGCGGGAGGCCGACGAGCCGATCTACCTCATTAACCCAGACCGCATGCTGGAGCGCGCCGTTGAGGCGATGCAGAACGAGCGTCCCTCGACGCAGGCCTTCGTTGCTGGGGACAAGGTCGAGGTGGCGGACCCGACAAGTCGTCTGCTCATCGCGGCCAACGACCGCGTGGAACGCGAAGAGTCCGACGACCTTGTTATCCGTTCTCTGCTCGAGCTACATCCTCTTTGCGAGAGGCGCCGTGCTGAGGGCAATCCTCTCGAAATCACCTGCGTGCTATACTTCGAGAAAAACGTCGAGCCCGCGAAACGTGCGGGCGCAGATGAGGCCGTCCTCGTCGGCCGTCTTTTGGCAGGGAGAATCAGCGACCTTATCGAACACGGATAGGCCGTTAAGGAACCGCCGAAGAATTACTCGGCGATTCCTTATGAATCGGCCCCTTCGAAGGCGATGCGTCCTACGAAGGGGCCGGTCGTCTTTGCGTGGGAGTCGTTACCGGGATCAGGTGTTTTGCTTGTGCGGTGTCGATGGGCCCCTACTGACTCATCGGGAAGTGCATGAACTCGTCTGCCACGTCGAAGCTCTTGTTCTTGTGTGCTGCAAGCCCCTGGTAGACCACCGCTGGCATCGTCCGACTTTGCACACGCTTGGGCGTCCCGTGTGCACAAACGGACAAGTACAGCGCCGTATGGCCCGCCTCGCGTCCGACTTTGCACACGCCTGGGCGTCGCGTGTGCACAAACGGACGCGC
>CACXZL010000327.1 GCA_902772085.1 uncultured Coriobacteriaceae bacterium
GACCGGCTCAAGGTGCTTTTGCCCGCATGCGAGGAGCGCATCGGCGTGTACGCCACCCATGTCACCGTGCGACGCATGAAGTCGCGGTGGGGATCGTGCACGCACTCGACCGGTCGCATACGCATAAACACCGCGCTTGCGGAATGCCCGCCGGCCTGTACGGAAATGGTGCTCGTCCACGAACTCTGCCATATCATCGAGGCAAACCACGGACCACGATTCAAGGCGCTCATGGACCTGCATTGTCCCGACTGGCGCGTGTCGAAGCGCTGGCTCGACGAGCACTCGCCTCGCGCCTGACCGCGCATGGCGCGCGCGGGCGACATGGGAGAGGCGCGCCCGAAAACCGAGGGTCTTGTTTTCAGAAACGCCCGCGCGAAGCGACGGACGTGCGGCTGCGTGGTCTTCGCGCGGGTGCGCCTCGCACGTACGCCCTGACTTTTGCCAAACCACGGGGCGCCTCATTTTCGTTCATGGTATGATGGGCGGGTTTGTTTGCGAGGAAAGGATTTGTGTATGCCAAACGAGGGAAGCTACGAGGTCGCGCTTCGCCGCAGCAATCAGATTCAGGCTGATCTGCCAGAGCATCCTCAGAAGTACGTCATGCTCACGGGCGACCGACCGACGGGGAGGCTGCATTTCGGTCATTATTTCGGCACGCTGGTGGAGCGGGTTCGCCTTCAGGACCTGGGGGTAAACACAAACGTCATCATCGCGGACTATCAGGTCATCACCGATCGCGACACCACGGAGCACATAGCCGACAACGTGCACAACATGGTGATCGACTACCTGGCTTGCGGCATAGACCCCGCAAAGACCATGATCTTCACGCATTCGTCGGTTCCCGCGCTGAACCAGCTCATGCTTCCGTTCCTCAGCCTGGTCAGCGAGTCGGAGCTCCAGCGCAATCCCACGGTGAAGGCGGAGCAGGAGGCGAGCGGACATGCCCTCACGGGACTCCTGCTCACCTATCCCGTGCATCAGGCGTGCGACATCCTCTTCTGCAAGGGAAACGTGGTGCCGGTAGGGCGCGACCAGCTGCCGCACATCGAGCAGACGCGCCTCATCGCCCGCCGGTTCAACCAGCGCTTCGGCAAGGTGTTTCCCGACGTGGACGGTCTCTTGACCTCCACGCCCATGCTTCCCGGGCTCGACGGCCGCAAGATGAGCAAATCCTATGGCAACGCCATCGCCATCTCGATGACCGACCAGGAGACGGCGAAGCTGATCCGCAAGTCTCGCACGGATTCGGAGCGATGCATCACGTTTGACCCAGAAAACCGCCCCGGCGTCTCTGCGCTGCTCACGACGGCGGGCATCTGCACCGGACGCGATCCCGCGGAGATCGCTGACGAGATCGGCATGGGCGGAGCCGGTCAGCTCAAGAAGTACGTGACCGAGGCGGTAAACGAGTACTTCGCACCGATTCGCGAGCGGAGGCGCGAGCTGGAGAAAGACATGGACTACATCCGCGACGTCCTCGCCGAGGGAAACAAGCGCGCCAATGCCATCGCAAACAAAACCTTGGACGAGGTCCGTGCCGCGATGGGCATGGTGTACTGATTCGAATCCACATCTCAGTCTAAATCGCCTGCTTATGGGCGGGTGCGTGCCGCTTCGCAATGGCGTTTGTGTGGCGGCTAGACGGAGAGATGCGCGGCCAAAAACCGTATGGCGCTGCGGTATCCTTCGATGCCCTCGCCGCTGACCATCTCCAGACACGCCCTGCCCACGGTGTCCTTTCTGGCGAGTTTGTGCAGATGCACCTCCACGGTGGGGATGTCGACCGTGTGAATCGCATCGCACAGGGCGGACGAGGAGCCGTAGGCGCCTGGATTGATGACGATGGCATCGTACACGCAGTAGGCGTCCTGGATGATGTCTACCAGGTCTCCCTCGTGGTTTGACTGATAGCAGTCGCAACGAACAAACCCGGCGTCGCTTGCTACCTTCTTGCAAAGCTCTAGCAGCGCGGGGAAGTCGTCGGCCTTGATGCCTTTTTCTGGGA
Organism: uncultured Coriobacteriaceae bacterium; assembly: GCA_902772085.1. GTDB lineage: Bacteria > Actinomycetota > Coriobacteriia > Coriobacteriales > Atopobiaceae > RUG440. Next base: position 2,012 of record CACXZL010000327.1, read on the forward strand.
CGCCGAGCATGTTTATGTTTGGGCCGTTGATGACGACGAGACGCAGCTGCTCCTTGGCGTCTGGGCCTTCGTGAAGCTCGTCGAACTCGTCTTCCCTCTCTTGGCCCCCAAAGAGATTCTCCAGCACGCTCATCTCGTGGTCGGCTATGAGGGGCCTGCCTCGGTCGCTCTCGCCCATTCCTGCGGATTCTTTGTTTTTGTTTGTGCGAATCTGCACGTGGATGCCGGAGTTATGATGTGACATGGGGAAGAGGTCATCGGGACGTGCGGATATGCCCGTGAGCTTGATGAACTCGTGATAGATGCTGTCTATCACACGAGGCCCAAAGACGACCTCCAGGCCGTTCTGTCCGCGCAGCGACGTACCGAGCACGCCTTGGATATCGGCGAGGTTCTCATAGTCCACGATTTGGGAGTCTTGCAGCGTTACGCGAAGCCGTGTCATGCAGACGGCGTTGGTAAGTACATTTGAACGTCCGCCAAGCGCGTCCAATACCGCTTGCGCAACCTCTCCCATGTTCACTGGAACGTCCTCATCCATCAATGATTTAGTTCAACGATTGTGTAAATTATAAGGGTCTACGTGCAATGAATTGTGCATGATTTTCTGCAACTTGGCGAACGTTTCGCTCGTAGCCGCGAGCGTAGCATGGGGTGAGGGCAAGCGGTATGAACCGCGTATGGACATAGTTGTCTGAAACTGAGAGATACATGCCGGACGACGCATGCATGAAGCCACAAGAGGCCAGAAACAAGCGCCTCGAGACCGAAGGCAGCCTTTAGAGCGAGAGAAGCTGACGGATGGCCGACGCGTCTCCGGCTGCAGACCCCGTGCAGGCGAGCTCGATGTCGGCCCATTGCCGGTAGAGCGGCATCCGCTCCTGCGCGAGGCGTTGTATCCCCTTCGACTGGGACAGGGGGCGCCCGTCGGTGGACAGCTCGTCCAGGCGGCGGTCCAGAAACACGATGGTGCCGTTCTGGTGAAGCAGCTCGTAGTTGCGTTGCTGCGTCACGATGCCTCCGCCGCATGCTATGACCAGGCCGGACCGGGAGCCATAGCGAGCGGCGGTGGTCGTCTCGAGCTCGCGGAACCGCCTCTCCCCATGCGTGCGAATGCAGTCGGAGGGGGTGATGCCGTGATCGACTTCGAAGGACGTGTCCAAGTCCACGAACGGCCGACCTGCCAGTCGGGCGAGCCTGCGCCCCGCACTCGTCTTGCCGCAGCCTGGCATGCCTATGAGGATGACGTTGCGCGTCTGCCTCCGTATCTCGCTCTCTATCGACTCGACGAGCGCTTCGTCGAGATCGCGTCCCTGGAAGAGCTGACTAGCAAAGAATGCCTGCGACACGAGCATGGCGAGGCCGGACTCGCATGGTATGCCGTGGCTCTCGGCGGCTAGACAGATGCCCGTGCGCTCCGGGTTGTACACCACGTCGAGCACGCCAAGAAGGCCGGCAAGCGACGAGAGCGTCTCTTGTGCGAGAGGGGAGGAGGGACAGTTTGGATACATGCCCACGGGGGTCGTGTTTACCACGAGGACGGCGTCTGCATGGTGATCGGCGAGGGTCGCATAGGTCTCTGCGCCGGTGCGGGAGATGACGACGACTTGCGCGTCCACGTCCTCCAGTGCGGCCTGCACGGCCTGGCTCGCGCCTCCCGATCCCAAGACGAGGACCTTGCAACCTTCGAGCACGGACCGTGCGCCGCGTCCCAAGTTGCGCGTGCACAACCTCTCGAGCATCCAGGCAAATCCAAGCACGTCCGTGTTGTCTGCAAAGACGGTACCGTCAGGTCGCCTCACCAGCGTGTTTGCCACGCCGAGTCGTTCCACGCGCGACGTCTTCGCGTCGGCGAGAAGGGCCGCGTCGCGTTTGTAGGGTATGGTGACGTTGATGCCGCGCCAGTCTCCAGCTCGCACAAACGCCTCGACTTCGTGCGGCTCGCGTTCAAAGAGGGCGTACGGCGTGCTGCCCAGAATACCATGGATGCGGGGTGACCAACTGTGCCCGAGCGTGCGACCCAGCAGGCCGAACGGCGCCTCGGTGTCCTTGCTCTGCTCTCGTTGCATCATATGACCTCCGTGTACGATCCGAGGTAGCGGAACTCCTCGCAGACCTCTGACAGGGAATCCATGAGTCGGGAGAACTCGGGCGCCGCCGCGGGGCATTCTATGTCGAAGTAAAACATGAATTCGAAATCGCGATGTGGGATGGGGCGGCTCTCCAGCTTGAGGATGTTTATGCCGAGTGCGTAGAAGCGTGCAAGTACCTTGTAGAGGGCCCCCGGCTCGTGATTGGTGACCACCATGAACGAGCTGCGGTCGGCGCCTGGGTATATGACGAGGTCTTTCGCGATGCAGGCGAAGCGCGTGTAGTTGTTTTGGTTGTCCTGCACGCCCTGGTCGACTATCTCGAGGCCGTAGAGCCGCGCGCAAGAGCGTGCTGCGATGGCGGCAACGTCGCCGCGCTCCGACTTGGCAACCATCTCCGCCGCCTTCGCGGTGTTTTCGCATACGTGGACGCGACAGTTTGGGATGGAGGCGATGTAGTCGGCGCACTGCGAGATGGCCTGCTGGTGGCTGTATACGATGCGCACGTCCTCCTTCTTGACGCCTGGCCTCACCAGCAGGGTGTGGTCGATCTTGAGGCGGCAGCTTCTCACGATGTGGAAGTCGTGCCGCATCATGAGGTCGTACACGTGGTTTACGGAGCCGGCGCTCGAGTTCTCTATGGGAAGCACGCCAAACTCCGCG
>CACXZL010000328.1 GCA_902772085.1 uncultured Coriobacteriaceae bacterium
GGCATCGTGTGCACGAGCTACCTGTCGTACATGTGGCATGAGCTCTCGCAGGCCTACTCCCGCAACTCGTTCCGCGTGTGCGCAAACCCCAAGTGCGAGAACATCATCTCGATAAACGACGAGACGAGCTCGGGCAAGCGCTTCTGCAGCGAGCGGTGCCGGGTGCAGGCGAACAACGCCAAGCTGAGCGCGCAGAACACGCGCGCTCGCGAGGCGTTCTACGCGTGCAAGCCGTATGCGGAGATCTATGAAGAGGCGTTTGGGAAGCCGCTATCGTTCAAGGATCCGGAGCGCGCCAAGCTCTGCAGCAGGCTCGACCGCTGGATCGAGCGCCAGTTCTCGAAGTCGGCGAAGGGCAAAGCTGCCCTGAAGCAGGGTGCCGCCAGGAGGTGACGATGACAGGTGCCGGGATATCCCGAGGGAGCCGTCACACCTGCCCATCCTGTCACGGTTTTCAGCTGACATTTTGCCGACGATCACAAAGGGCGACCCTTGAAGCGCGGTGCAAACATGCTACAATTTCTGCGAAAGCCGTCCCCGAGAGGGGATTTGGAAGTCGGAGCCGGTGTACCCGAGCGTTCTCGGGAGCCGGCTTCGGCGCGTTCTACGGCTTTGCTTCTATCACGGTAATGCCTCCTTTCAAGGCATCCCATTCTTGCTGCCACGCCGTTGAAGGCTTCAAACCCAGCGTCGTATCGGAAAAGGCGCCGAGAATCTGGTCCGGAACCCACAGCCGGTGTTCGATCGCCGGATTGGCGAAGTCGATGTCGATTGCGCTCACCAGGCCCTTCTTCCGCATGGAACGGTAGAGCGCCGCGTCTTTCGCATCCGCAGAAGGAAACCTGCTCTCCATGATGAGCTTCGCTATTCCCCTGCTTTCAAGCAGGGGCAGGAGGACTTCGAGGACCTTGCGCCGCGCCCTCTCTTGCTTGCGGGGGTCAATGGGGGAGGCGACTACAATGGTGCTCTCAGGTTCGAGCCCGGCAATCCTGGAAAGCGACTCCCTCTGGGCCTTCACGCCGAGGTCGCGCCAGTGAAGCTTGGAAGCTCCTTTTGGCAGAATCTCTTCGAGCTGCGTCAAGCTCATGTTTTCGGGGATGATCGTGGCGGCGATTAGATACATGGGAGAAGCGGCGTTCACGCGCACGCTCTCGTCTGCGAACGCTATGAGCTTGTCGGCCATGACGGGGCACCCCTCGAATCCCGGTTCTTGTTTCATGCATGCGAGAAGATTGGCATTGAGCGCCTACGCTTGCCAGGCGCGGTTCTTTCAGGCTAACTCGATCGCAGTCTCCCATTCACCAGTTCGGCCAGTTCGCGAACCCAGGCGGGCCACTCGTCAGGAGGCAAGGTGGTGATCGCATCGCGGAAGGCCTCGAGCGATTGCTCCTCCGGCGCCTTGCCGCCGAGCGCGGCCTTCACGAACGAGTCCATGGTCCTGGCCACCTCGCGCTCGTGCGCGGGCACGCTCTCTGCGTATATCTCGAGCGTCGTAGCTGACTTCCTGTGGCCGAAATGGTCCTGGGCCGTCTTAACGTCGACGTTCTCGCCGACGAGGTAGGTCGCGCCGAAGCTGCGCAGCGACTTGTACGAGGGGCCGACGTAGCCTCTCTGCTTCACCCGGGTGATGCCCCTCTTGTCGACCCATTCCTCGCGCTCGGTGTACTCTCCGAGCCCCCGCTCCACCATCAGCGAGCGCATCCACCCGCCGTAGTTGTCGGAGTTGATGTGCGTGCCGTAATACGAGCTGCACACCGGCGCCGTCTCGTCCCACTCGCGCCCGCACGGCACCTTGAGGCGGCGCCACTTCTTGACCATATGGGGGAACTGCGCCTTCTGAATCTCGATCCACGCCAGCAGCAGCCCCTTCAGAAACGAGCCCATGGCCAGCGTGCGCTCCGAGCCCGCCTTCGCGGGGACGATCTCGCCCTTCTTGTTCAGCGTCCCGCGGATGTGTATGGCGTCGTTGGCAAAATCAAGGTCGCAGGCGCGCAGAGCCAGCGCCTCGCCCAACCGGATGTGCTCGGTCATCCCGAGCCACAACGCTACGATCTTGCCATTCAGCTCCTGGTCGTACAGCCAGGCGATGAAGTCGGCGGCATCCTCCTCGGTTATGCGGCGGTGGGCCTTGGTGACGGGGTTCACCTTCGGCTCGCTGATACCCTCGACCAAGTCGCAGGGGTTTCGGTCGAGGTAGCCTCTCTGCACCGGTCGGCTCAGCACGTGCCTGAGCTTCTTGACCATCTTGAAGATGGTGTTCTCGGAGATGCCCTCAGCTCGCATCTCCGCTATGACCCTTTCGATGCCTCCCGGCGTGAGGTCGCGTACCTTCACCTTGGCGAAGCGCTCCTCGATGCGGCGTATCTCCATCTCGTCGCGCTCGATGGTGCGCGGCGAGGGCTTGGCGATGCCCGTCGACTCGAGCGAGGCCCTTGACTGCTCTTCGCGCCCGGCCTGCCATTCGCGGGCGAACTCGGCCACAGTCAGGTCGGTGCCGCCGGCGCCGTCGACGAGCTCCTTGCGGTACCTTTCGGCCTTCTCGAGCGCCTTGGCCTTGCTCGGCGCCTCGATCTTCCTCGACTTCGACCAGTACCACGTTTCGTGCTCGCCGCCGAATTGGACATCTGGGTCCATGCGGACGCGAGCGGAGTAGAGCTTGCCCGGCTTCAGGGTCCTCAGCGCGATGCCGTCGATGAACGAAACGGTCGGTTTCTTCTTCTGTTTTGCTGTCACGCGGCCCCTCTTATGTCGGTAGCTGGCTGCCTGCGCCAGTGTAGCAAAAAAGTGGCTAAAAGTGGCTAAGAAAAAGTGGCTAAAAAGTGGCTAAGAAACCAAATTGGACCAAAATTGACCAATCAATAACAAACTGTGAACTGGGATTTTATGTGTTATACTTACAATTGACCTCGAATGATTATATTAAGAAACTACGGCCTGTCACGTCGGAGGTCGCGAGTTCAAGTCTCGTACATCCCGCCACGAAACTCCTGGTCAGCCCTTTATGTGGCTGGCCTTTTTGTTTGCATCGAAGCTCCGGAATGGCCAGCGGGGGACAATCGGGGCCCTAGGTACATCGCGGGGCCTACGGGTTCCGTCTACGGATGAGCATGCCCGCCGCGAAAGCGATGGCAGCAGCTGCGCACGCGGCAACGATTGCTTGCCATGGGGCAAGGGCGTCACCCGTATTCGGCGCTGCCGA
>CACXZL010000329.1 GCA_902772085.1 uncultured Coriobacteriaceae bacterium
TCGGCGACCGGCCCCAACAAATGCCGTCCGCGACAAAGTCGGGCCAGGCTAGCACTGACCTAACGGAGGCGGAAAAAACGCCCGAGGGGGTACCTCGGGCGGGATTGGGTCTTTGGGTGTGACAGACCCGGGTCTATGCCTCGATGTCCCAGAGACGAATCTCGGCACTGGTGGCCTCCACGTCCACCGAGTAGGACTTGGGATAGTAGCGCGTGGAGAATGCGAGTATGCCGTCGTTCACAAAGATCTCGATGGACGAGGTATCACCCACCACGCGGACTTTGTTCAGATATTCAAGGTACTCAAAGCGCTGCATACGACCGGCACCCACGGACTTCTCGCCCTGGTCTATGAAGCGCATGATGAAGCGGCCCTTGTCCCATGCGAGCTCGAGCTCGTCGGCAATGGTCGCCTTGAAGTCTCTGCTCTGGATGCCAACGACCTCCATGTCGAAGCAACGCGTATCCTGCACGGACAAGGCCGCGCTTGAGAAACGCCCGTTGTGGCGATAGCGCTCCAGCTCGCGCACCGGCATCTGCAAGATGCGCCCGTTGCGTGCCGTAATCTCACGCGGAATGGTGAAGCAGTGCTGCCAGCCATCTTCCACCGTGAGGTTGCTGTAGTACTTCTCGTCCGGCATACCCATCCAACCGATGAGAATGCGACGCCCGCCCGCGGTCTGGAACGTCTGTGGCGCGTAGAAGTCAAATCCAGCATCCCACAACGCAAACGGCTTGAGCTTGCACTCGCCCAAGATGTCGCCATGCAGCACGAAGTAACCGCTCTGATACACATTGCGACGGTCCCAGTCCTCGCCTTGCAAGCCTTGCGGAGACACCGAGAGGACCTTTGCGATGGGGTCGGTATCGCGACGCGCATCGTCAGTCACCTCAAAGTAGTCTGGGCACTCCCACATGTAGCCAAAGGGCTCGTCGGAGGTGATGCGATTTACCAGATGCCAAGAGTCCAAGTCTTCGGACTCAAAGACAAGCACCTCACCCGTGTCGTCCTTCCTTCTTGCCCCTTGCACCATGTAGTACTTGTCGCCCGAACGCCATACTTTGGGGTCGCGTACATGGTTGGTGTCGTCCTCAGGATAGTCCGCGTTGTCCAGCACGAGCTTCTTCTGCGAGAAGTGCACGCCGTCCTTGCTGGTGACGTGAATGGTGTTTGCCTCGCGGCCATTGGTGACGTAGTCGTAGTCGGTGCCGTCCTCACGCTTCACGTTGCCCGTATAGAAGACGTGCATGGTGTCGTCCTCTACCAGCGCGCTGCCGGAGTACACGCCGCCCACGTCGAAAGGCTGGTCGGGATAGAGTGCCGTGCCCTCATACTCCCAGATGACGAGATCTTTGCTCGTGGAGTGTCCCCACATCTTCACGCCGCCCTCGGCATTGAACGGAGAGTACTGGAAGTACGCATGGAATGTATCGCCAAGCTGAGAGAGGCCGTTGGGGTCATTGAGCCAACCCACGGGGGGCGTGAGATGGAACGACTGGGCATAGCGTCCTTGGTTGGCAGTGCTCTCTACGATTTTTCGCAGGGTATCGAGATCTGCGGCAAGCGGATTGCTCATTCTTACTCCTTGTGCATTTGGTTTTGGCGGGCACGGTTCTCATAATAACATTTTCCATAGGCTCATAAGATGTTGCCCCGCAAAAGGTTTGTACGCCTATGATGAAGTAGTTAGGGTTCACACCCCCAGCCCCTGCGCATGCCAGCAAGCGGCGACTCACGAAGTGAGCGAGCGAAGCGAGCGCGGAGCTGCCTGCTGGCTGGCGCAGGGGCTGGGGGTGTGAACCGTAACATGAAGTACGCATCATGCATCGTCACCGCGTACGCGGCGCCGTGACTCCTTCACCTTGGAACGCATGTGCTTCGCGTCCAGGCGCCGAATCTGAGATGCCCGCGTAGGCTTGGTGGCATGGCGCACGACCGGTCGCAAGGCACGACGGGCAAGCTCCTCTTTGATCTTCTGCAAACACCGCTGTCGATTGCGAAACTGGCTGCGCGAATCACGGCTCACCACCGTGATGCCAGTAGGCGTGTGCGTCATGCGCACCGCGGAATCAGCGGTGTTTACCCCTTGGCCGCCAGGTCCGTGTGCATGAAACGCCTCAACTACACAATCGCGGGCAAGCTCGCCCGATGAGAGCGAGGCCATATGCGCGTATTCCGCATGGGTAAACTCTCTCACTCCTCTCGCACCTCGCTTTCACGTTTGCAAATCAGACCGCCGCCCAGGCATTCCACGCCGTCGTAGATCACGGCCGACTGCCCAGGCGCGACGGTACGCACAGGCTCATCATAATGTACACAAGCCATTCCCTGCTCGTCTCGCTCCAACCGCACTTCGCGCAATGCTCCAGTATGGCGTGTACGCACGTAGTACGTGCCGTCAGCGGGAGGCTCGCCTGCAATCCAATGAGTGTTTTCCAGCCTCATCTCGCGCGTCCATAGCCGGGGACAATTCCGATCGGCTGTCACGTAGACCACGTTACGTGCCACGTCCGTCTCCACTACGTAACGTGCCGGGCCTCCCCCAAGATTCAGCCCGCGACGTTGCCCCACGGTAAACAAGAACGCTCCGTCGTGGCGTCCAAGCACCTTGCCGGTCTCCCACTCCACGACGTCCCCCGCCTTGCGCTCGAGCGCATCCAACAAGAACGTACGAAGTCCCACCGGACCCACGAAGCAGATGCCGTCGGAATCGGGCTTGTGTTCTACGCCAAGCCCTCGCTCGGCACACATCGCGCGTACCTCATCCTTGGTCGCAATGTCGCCTACGGGAAAGAGCGTGCGCTCAAACGCCTGCGCGGGCACACGCCATAGAAAATACGTCTGATCCTTGTGCTCGTTTGCAGAGCGAAGCAGTCGATACGACCCGCCCCCCTCTCGCGGAGGTGCCACACGCGCATAGTGCCCCGTGGCTATGTAGTCCGCGCCCTCTGCAAAGGCCTTCTCGGCAAAGGTGCCGAACTTGATGGTCTGGTTGCACATGACGTCGGGGTTTGGCGTAAAGCCCCGTGAGTAGGCGTCTACCAGATAGTCCACCACCGTGGCCTGATACTCCCGCTCGCAATCCCATACCACGAGGTCTATGCCGAGCACGTATGCCACACGTTCTGCATCGGCAAGGTCATCTGCCCAAGGACAGGCAAAACCGGGCAAGTCGCGTGACCAGTTGCG
>CACXZL010000330.1 GCA_902772085.1 uncultured Coriobacteriaceae bacterium
ACAGTGGATTTCGACAGATCGAAAACAGGTATCGAAAGATTCTTCTGACCATGGAAAACATCTGATCCGAAAGTTCCATCAAGCAGCGGGAACGATGTTGGATAAAGACTGACCAATGATGAATCCCCGTTGCGGAACACATCAATGCCAAGTTGCGTTACGTTCTGCGAAAAAACGGCAGATTTGATCTTTTTGCATTTGTTGAACATTCCCTTCGCAATAGTAGAACAGTTTGTAGCGGTAAAAGTAAGAATGCCGCTGCCTTCGAATGCATATTCGCCTACCGTCTCAAGGCCAGGAAATACGAGCGGCCCGGTCAATTTCGCGCACCCTGCGAAGGCATGGTGGCCGAGTGTCTTTAGTTCTTCGGGGAAAGTATGTTCTCCAAGCACATACTCCGCGCACCCGCTGAACGCTTCATAACCAATGGAATCAATCGACCCCGAGTAGGCCACCGAAGCCAGCGCGGTACATGAGCAAAAGGCCCGGAAACCAATTGAGCTAATGTTCGAGCCGAATTCTGCAGACAGAAGCGTCGCCATCTTGTAGCATACGCCATTAGGTATCTTTGTCGAATTCGGGAATGAAACGCTCGTCAGCGACGCCCCTTCAAACTGGTACTCGCCTGTAAAAGTCGTCACTCCGGTGCCGGTGAACGAACCGGAGACCTTTTTGCAGCCCGCGAACGCATGGTCACCGATTGTGGTCACCGAAACGGGAAGGACAAAGTCCGTGAGTTCAAGCGACTCGCAGTTCTGAAAGGCGTTGTTGCCGATCTTCTCAAGGCTATCCGGGAAGTTTATCGTCTTGAGGGCCTTGCAATTTAAGAAAGTCTCCTTGTTTGCACTGCCAATTGCCTTGGTAGACGCGCCAAGAACGACATTTGTCAGGCCGGAGCAGTTCTTGAACGTGGCGTAATTGCTCTGTACGCTGAAGATTCCTCCGTTTGCCGCCGTCTGCATCGCTTCCCCGCCGCCGTTGAAGTTGAGACCGTCCACGCTCAGGGAAGCCACATTGCCGCTTACCGTAAACAGAGCGGCATCGTTTTGGCCCTTCAGCAACGTGCATTTCCCGTACACCTCATCCGCCGCGCGAAGGCTCAGGCTGGAGATGCTTCCACTCAAAGTAAATCCCGTAGCTACGGTGTAGGAGTCCTTCAGCAGCTCGACGTCAACGCCGCCGCTCAGCGTATTGACATGCGCAATGGCCTCGTCAAGGCTGCCGAAGTATGTCCAGTTCTGTGAATGATTCCGGCAAACCCTGGCAACCGGATTGCCCGCCGACACGTAGTTCGCGTAGACGGTGGCGCCGTCTTCCGACGGAACGTCCCAGTAGGGGTTAAAGGGTTGCGTGCATTCTTGGTCAAGATACCAGCCCTCAAAGCTTCTATCGCCGTTCTTCGGGGTTGCATACGCGCCCTCATGAACGACGTTCGTGCTCACGTAGCTACCGTCATCCTTCAACCCCTTTACCACGGCGTAGTAGCCGTAGCCGTCCCCAACCCCAGAGCCATCGGTTCTGAAGGCGAAAGTTACGGTGTCTCCGTCTCTCGTATACGTCTTCGTGTTGCTCGCGGCAGTGTAGCTTCCTCCGCCGAGCTTTCCTGTGAAAGAAGTGCCGTGATTGGATGAGGCGGTATACTCGGGATGGCTGCCGTCCCACGCACACACCCAGTCATAGTTTGCACTCTCGCCCCCGTAGACAATGGTGATCTCCAACTTGCTGGCACCGTCGATGGTCACGACCTCGTTCTGTGCATAGCTGTGTGCGTAGACTCCACCCTGTGCTCCCTCATCCGAAACGTTTGGAGTGTGGGAGTATTTTTCCACCGAGTCACGACTATACACAACCGCGTTGGTGCTTGCGCCATTGGCAAAGGAGCCACCGTTGGCATCATAGACTACCGTATGCGTTTGTCCTTGTTCATCGTCCGACTGCGCCGCCAGCAGGGCCACCGGCTCATTGACCTGCGCGAGCTTGCGCGTAGACGGCATGGTTTCCAACGGCTCAATGGCCTCGTCCTTCGTCACATCAACGGGATCTTCCACGACCAACCGTTGCTCCGCAGGACGCTCGCCCGTGTCTGCCGGACGATTTCCCGCATCCGCCGGACGCTCGCCCTCATCCGCAGGACGCTCGCCCGTGTCCCAACCAATCGCGATCGTGTCGTCCTGTTCTATCGCCGCTGGCGCGCCTGTGCCCGCGGCGGCGAAGAGCTGATCGCCCACAGCCTCGCCAGCGATGCGATAAGCCACATACCCCGTGCCCTCGGCGCGCTGCTCGACATCCTTTATGGCCGTGGTCTCGGCCCAGAGATGCGCACCATATGCAGGCGCGTCTTGCACCCGCACCGCCAAGGCAGAGCGCAGCTCCGTTCCCTCAGGCAAGGCACCTTCATCGAGCTGGACGTCCTCCGTTTTCACGTCAAGCGATCCAGGCCCCTGTATAACGAAGCGCTCTCCCTGCTCTTCCAGCACGAACTTTGCACGAGCCGCGCAGACGAGGGCAAAGTCACCCAGGCGACTTGTCTGGAACTCGTACTTGACATGAAGGGGGTGCTTCGCGTCGCTTTCATGATCTGCACGTGAGCGGTTTTCCGTTTTGTTTTTCACCGCTATGAGTTGCACCGTCTTCTCGGACTGCTTGGCCGCCCAGTCAAACAAACCCACCTCGACCGCAGCAGCATCGGCAAGGTCGATGTCATCCGTCTCTACCTCCACCTTCATCGTTCCTGAGAGCTCGACAGGCTTGCCATCAGAAACGACCTCGAGATTGAGGAGCCTCGACGCATAGAGTCGATCCTTCCCTTCCTCGACTTTGAGGCCCTTCTTTACCAGCTCGAGCCGACGTTCCAGCTCCTCCTGGGCTAGCGCCGTCTCTGGCGCGTCGTCATAGGCCTTGACTGCAAGCTCGGCCCCTTCGGGCACTTCGGCATCGGCAGCAAATGTCAGTCGTATGAGGTAGGCGCGACCGTTTGCAAGCGAGATGGTCTTTTCGAGCATACGTCCAGGGTTCACGTCGGCGGCCAGCACCTGCGCTTTTGTTGAGCCCAGCGCTTCGGCGTTTGTCGCATCCTCTTTTTCAGGTGCCTCTTTGGAGGACCCGTATAAGGCCTTCGCATCTGACGCAGACACGGCCCCGGCTTGACCAAACCCAGCATACAGCCCTGGCGCGAGCGAACCCTCAC
>CACXZL010000331.1 GCA_902772085.1 uncultured Coriobacteriaceae bacterium
ATCTCGGAACCATCCGCGCACGGCGCTGGTGACCGTCAGCGCTCCCGCACTGCGCACGCCGCGCATGGTCATACAGGTATGGGTTGCCTCCATCACGACCAAGACGCCGCGCGCTTTGAGCCTCAGCTCGATGGCGTCGGCCACTTGCTGCGTGAGACGCTCCTGCAGCTGAGGGCGACGGGCGTACCCCTCGACGCAGCGCGCAAGTTTCGAGAGCCCACAGATTCGTCCGTGGCGCGGAAGATAGCAGACGTGCGCCTTCCCCGTGAAGGGCAGCAGATGATGCTCGCACATCGAAGAGAAGGGAATGTCTTTCACGATGACCATCTCTTCGTTTCCCGGCTCGTCAAACTGGCGCATGAGATGCAGGCTCGGGTCTTCTTGCATGCCCCCAAAGATCTCCTCGCATGCCCGGGCGATGCGGTTTGGCGTGTCCTGTATACCCTCGCGATCAGGATCTTCCCCGATGGCAAAGAGTAGCTCGCGTATGGCCGCCTCTATGCGCGGCTTGTCCACAGCCGCAAACCCCTCGCTATTCTTCTCAATCTCCACGCTCATGAGCGCAGCACCGTCCTTTCCGCCGCCTCGACGACGTGCTTTGCGAGCACGGCCGTGGTCACCGACCCCACGCCTCCCGGTACGGGCGTGATCGCGGCAACCACAGGTTCCACCTCATCGAAGGAAATGTCTCCGCAGAGCTTGCCCGCCGACTCGTCCCAGTTTATACCCACGTCCACCACCACTTGACCATGCCGCACGTAGTCCGCCATGACCGTTGCGGGATGTCCTGCCGCCACCACGATGATGTCGGCATCTCGACAGGCCGACGCCAGATCGCGCGTGCGTGTATGGCACATCATGACGGTCGCGTTGCGGGCAAGCATCATCATGGACACGGGCTTTCCGATGACGAGCGACCTTCCGATCACCGTCACCTTGGCACCGTCGAGCTCAACGCCGTAGTGGTCGAGCAGCGCCATGCACGCCTCGGCCGTACAGGGAGGAAAGCCGACCTCGCGACCTGAAAGCACGCCCAGGAGCGACTCGTTGGTGGCGCAATCCATGTCCTTGGCAGGGTCGAGCGCGTCGCAAGCCGCCTGCTCGTCCAAGTGCGAGGGAAGCGGTCGAAACATCAGGCAGCCGTGGATGGCGTCATCGGCGTTTACGGCATCTATCACTTCGCGCAGGTCGGCCTGCGTGCAGTCCTCAGGAAGCACAAACGACTTGACCGCGATGCCAATCGCGTCGCAGCGCTTCTTCGCGCCGCGCTCGTACGACAAGTCGTCGTCCCGCTCCCCCACCCTCACGATGGCAAGCGTGGGCACGACTCCCGCCTGTCTGAGACACTCCACCTTCCCGACGAGCAACTCCGTGAGCTTCTTCGCGACGGGAAGTCCCTTGAGCAATGTGGCCATGAGCTATCCCCTTCCCCGTATGATATCAACGATACGCTGCGCGCAGGCCTCGGCCTTCTTTGGGTACGTCGCCAGCATACCGTCTACCTCGCGCTCGGTCGCACGAACAAACGCCTCGTCTCGCAGCGTCTTCGTGTTTACGTACACGTTCACCGACGCCGCCTCCAACGCGGCCTTGGCAAGCAGTGCCCCGCAGGCGACGTCCGAGAGCAGCATGCGCGAGCCCTTCTCGCCCATCTCCTCAAGAAGCCCTATGGCCTTGCATATGTGCCGCATCATTTCGAGAGGCGCCGCGCACGCCTGCTTCGTGGCGTCTTCCAAGACCTCGGAGCGGCGGGGGTCGTCTCGTGGAATGGCGTACGCCTGGCTCAACGGATAGAACGCCTCGGCGTCCTCGTCCACCAGCTCCAGTAGGCGCAGGCGCAGGCGCTCCGCCTCGTCCAGCATGCGCACGATGTCTTCCTCCACGCTTGCATAGGCCTTCTTGCCGCTCGTGTAGTGACCCACCATGGAGCAGAGCGCCACCGCGAGGGAACCTACGAGCGCCGCTGCGCCACCGCCACCCGGCACCGCCTCCTTCGCCGCAAGCACGCGGGCGAATTCCTCGCAGCTGCGATGTGTGATCTTGTCTTTCATATAGCTGCCTTTCATGTGCTAGAAGAGGCCGACGATGCGTCCGTCCTCCGTGACGTCAATCCGTTCCGCTGCGGGAGCCTTGGGCAGTCCCGGCATCGTCATGATGCTGCCTGTGAGGGCCACCACGAAGCCCGCGCCTGCACTGACCTTGAGCTCTCGCACGGTGATGCGAAACCCACGTGGCGCTCCGAGCAGCGACTGGTCGTCTGAGAAGGAGTATTGAGTCTTTGCCACGCATATGGGCAGTCTGTCGAACCCGTCTTTCTCAAGCTGCCTGAGCTGCCTTACGGCCCTCGGCTCGTAATCGACGCCCTCGGCATGATAGATCTTTCGAGCTATGTCGTCGAGCTTGACGCGTATGGAGTCGTTCGCATCGTAGGCATATCGAAGCGCAGAAGGTTCTTCGCAGAGACGCAGGACCTCGTCGGCCAAGGCCAAGCCGCCCTCGCCGCCCTTCGCCCACACATCCGAAAGCGCGACCCTCACGCCGACCGTCCGGCACGTTGCGTCTATGAGGTCGAGCTCGGCGCGCGTGTCGGTGGGGAAGGCGTTTATGGCAACCACCACGGGCAGGCCATACACCTTCTGGATGTTTTCCACATGCTGCAGCAGGTTTGGCATCCCCGCCTCAAGCGCATCGAGGTTCTCCGTGGAGAGCTCTTGTCGCGGAAGGCCGCCGTTGTACTTCAAGGCGCGTACCGTCGCCACCACGACCACCACGCTCGGGGCGATGCCGGCCGCGCGGCACTTGATGTCGAGGAACTTCTCCGCCCCAAGGTCGGCACCGAAGCCGGCCTCGGTCACGACATAGTCGGCCAGCTTCATCGCGGTCGTCGTCGCCATCACGGAGTTGCAGCCATGGGCGATGTTTGCGAAGGGCCCGCCATGGACGAAGGCGGGGTTGTTTTCCAGCGTCTGCACGAGGTTCGGCTTAATGGCATCCTTCAACAGCGCCGCCATGGCGCCTTGGGCGTGCAGGTCGGCGATCGTCACCGGCTCGAGACCGTACGTGTAGCCCACCACCATGCGGCCGAGTCGCTCCTTGAGGTCTGAAAGGCTCGTCGACAGGCAGAACGCCGCCATGACCTCGGACGCCACCGTGATGTCGAAGCCGTCCTCGCGCGGCACGCCGT
>CACXZL010000332.1:0-3168 GCA_902772085.1 uncultured Coriobacteriaceae bacterium
GTCGTATGTATCATGGGGACATATGCTGTTTGAGATTCGTCCTGTAGGTCGGCATGTACGGCGACTTCGCGACCGTCACGGCGCAGTGTTTCAAAGGCGACTATCTCGCGACCCAAGAGAAGAGGTGCATCCACCGAGAAGGTAAGAAGAATGGATCCCGTGGGATTCTCGGGTGTGAACTCGGCAATGGCGTGTACCTCTTCCCCGGATTCGAACAGTACAGGCTTACCCGTGTCCTTGTACACCAGCGTACCCTCAACCTCATACTTTGCGCGGCTCACGAGACCGGAATAGCTGATGTTGTCACAAAGCTCCATGTGTTCGTTACCTGTGATTACATGATGACCATGTTCATCGGAAAACTCGGTGCGCAGATAAGGCATGTTTACGGTTTGCGCAGTGTCGTTGATTTGGGCGTGGGCCACTAGGTCTATGCCAAGGCGGCTGAGCGTCTCAAATGCTACGAGCACTTTACCTCGAGCAAGATTGCCCGCGAAGGTGAACTCCACTTCTGCCACTCCGCTTGGTTCGGTAGGCACAAAGCTCGTTGTGGCACGTATCTCTTCTCCCTCATCGTCTTTAAGGGGTTCTTCGGAGGCCTTGTCCATGAGTACGCCGGTGAGGTCATAACGCACGTTTGGTACGAGGTTCTCAAAGCTTACTTTGTCTACGAGCGTAATCCGCTCATCCTCTGAGATCTCCTGATTGCCATCTTGGTCGGTGAGAGTCGTGCTGATGCTTGGAAAATAGATAGTCTGGTCATCGTCGTCTAGCGCAGTATGAGAGGCGATGGGCACGTTTCCGTGTGTGAGAGTGAGATATTCATAAGCTACAAGGGTGGCACCTTCGAGACCGTGAGAATCGAGCTCGAACGACACCTGCTCAAAACCCTCCATCGTCTTTGGGGTGAACGTCACGGATGACGAGATGGGTTGATTATCATTTCCAAGTACCGCATCGCCATTTTGCATGTAGTGTAGTTCGCCGCGAAGGGTGTATTCCCGATTCGGTATAAGTCCTTCGTAGGATACGGTGTCAACGAGCGTGATCTTTTCGGATACTGGTGCCACATGATCCTGCTCGCCATACGTGAGCGTCGTACGTATAAGGGGAACCTCGGACGGATGGTTTTTTACCGTCCCCATGTCTATGCGTACGTCATGATGGCGAACGCACACCGTGAAGGATACAAGGTCGCGTCCGGTGTTTGCACTTGAAGGAAGTTCCTGTACGGTGTAAGTGTCGTAAGGAAGTGCGCCCATGCTGTTGTTGGGCATGGTTTGCAGATCTGTTCTTCCGCTAAACCAAATGCCGGAATTTGCATCAAGCAAGCTCTCGTTCACGTGACCGTCTGAATAGGCTTGGTCATTTGCATTGGTGTTTGCATCGTGCCGTGCGGCCTCGGTGTCCACGACGCCGTTTTCATTCGCGATTATGACATGGTTTTCTCCCGTGGAGTTGCTCGTGATGAGCCAGGGAACGTACGGCATGCGATCCATGCTGTCCTCATCGACTTTATTGAAGACGAAACCGCCCCTCACGACTTGGTCATCTGCCGAGTCGTTGGTTCCCGACAGGTCCTCGACCACGCCGTCCTTTCGTATGGAAACCGTCTTGCGCCAGGTATCGTTTGGCAAATAGCCCACGGGTGGTTCCGCTTCATAGACGGTATAGGTTCCAAAGGGTAGTGCACGCTCACCTGTACTGGCCACGCCATCGTCATCGGTGATGAGCGTACATACCACCTCGCCGGGTTTGTGGGAAGCCCCATCCACTATGACGGGGTTGCCGCTCGCAAGCTCTACCACAAAAAACGCCCTGCCGAGTTTGGCCTCTCCCTGCGTGAGATGAGCTTTTGTCTCGCGGGAGATCTTTCCTACCTTGAGGCCTCCCCTTACTACACTGTTTGGCATTTCTTTTTCCAGAGACACGAGCTTGTTTGCGTTTGCCATGGTGAGGGTGACGGTCTGAGGCTGCGCCATGAGCAGCATGGATTCGTTGGTGGCAGACTCGCGTACCTCGTACGTTCCGAGGGGGAGATAGTCGTTGGAGGTGCTTGCCATGCCGTTTTCATCGGTGACGAGAGGCTCTCCTATCTCCTCATCCACGTCATAGGTAACGCCGTCTACAACAATGGCCTCGTCGTTCTTGTTTACGATTGAAAACCGTATGCCTGCAAAGGACGCGTCGCCTTGTGGAGTCCTGCCCGTTTGGGAGTCGGTCTTTTGTAGGCTGATACCTGCGCGCATGTCCTCGTCGCATACTTCGACCGCATTGTAGCTTCCAGAGCCATCCACCTTGGCGAGATGAACCGGGGCGGCATAGTCGGAAGGGGACTCCGGACTTTGGCCTTCCAGCCAGTATCCCTTGGGTGCCTTCGTCTCCTGTATGGTTATGGTACCTATGGGAAAGATGACGGCGTCCTTGTCGTTCTTGTAGAACTCATCGCCGCTTATGAGGTTCTCTGCCGCTGGTATGATTCTTCCTTTCTCATCGGATTTGAGAATCCACGTGCGCGTGGGACGAGCGGGCAAGTTATCTTGCGTGAAGGTTCCGTCATAGTATCGTATGGTGAATTCAGCGTCCTTTAGTGCCCCAGAGTCATTTGCTTGGTACTGGGCATCCCGCTTCGTAGCCCATACTTCGGGAGATTCGTACAGAGGCGTGTCCGTGGTGTCGAGAATTGTAGTTTCGCCGGGGACTATGGTTACGGCGTGAGGCGTGGTGTCGAGCGCATATCCCTTTGGAGCATCGGCCTCTTTTACCCAGTAACGTCCAGGCGTGAGTTCGACTTCGTTCGACTCGCCGTTTTCTTGGACGAAGAGATCGTAAGCCGCCCCGGTACCTTGCGTACATGCCTCGTCGCGCCATATGCCATAGCGGGCCTCCTTGAGCGAGTAGTTGCCGTTATGATCTGTAACGTTGGGAAGCGCGGAGGACTTATGGAGTTTGATCTTTCCTCTGACAATGGGCGACCAGAATATATTTCCTATTGTCTGCGGAGGGGACAGCAAGGGTGAGTTTGTAGGTGGCTGATGGGGACTTGAAGGCGCCTTTGCTGAGTCTACCGTCACTTTATATGTGCCATCGTCTTGTGGAACGGCGTCAAATGGATAGTCTCCTGGAGCGGGAGCGAAATGCATGTAGTTCATGCAATGCCCTTCGATC
>CACXZL010000332.1:3181-4081 GCA_902772085.1 uncultured Coriobacteriaceae bacterium
TTCTCCCAAATCGTCTATCCAGTCATCTATGTGGGCGGTTCCGACGAGATGGCCGTCGTCTTTCAGCGTCGCGACTCCGCCGTTTGCAAAGTGGATTTCTGTGTCCGCATATGCAGGGGATGGCAATATGCAAGCAAGAAGAGTGATGGCTTGCACGAGCAAGAGAAACGCTGCGGTGATATAGGTGGCAAGCTTTCTGCCGGCATGTCCTATGCCACCAGGTTTGCCACCTCTTGGTTGGTCACCACCACACATACGATGACGTGGTGGGTTTTTTGCGAGGACGTTTTTACTCGCAAGTATTGCAATCCTCGCCGTTGCGGTTGGTCTCGATGCTTCGATCTGCATGCATACCTCCTTCATTCGAGACGTACGGGAGGTGCACCTTACGACTGTAGATGCGCATAATTTTCACATTCACCTCGCGGCAAAAACGCAGGTGTTTCGCACGGAAAAACCGATAATGAGAAAAGACGCAGATAGTGGTCCCGATTCGCCGCACAATCTGGGCGAGGTAAAAAAGCACCCCGTGATTTGAGATGTCGTCTCTTCATAAATCCTACACAATAGTTTTCAGGAAGATGGCTGACGCTGTCACCTTCTTTTTGCGTCTGGTCCTACGGATGGCGCATCGCCCAATCGACGGGGTCTGAACTAGCTGCTCCCTCGCCAAGCGATATTCCAACAGGAACCTCCCTCGCCAGACGCAAAAGCGTCAGAAGCCTGGTGTCCGGTCCGTGAAAAGGAACTCTTGATGAGCGTTGTCGTGAGTTTTTTCATCTCTGGGTATCCCTTTTTGCCGGCTTGTGTTACTATATGCACCATGCGGGTGTCGCCAAGTGGTAAGGCAGTAGCTTCCCAAGCTACCATCCGCGGGTTCGAGTCCCGTCACCCGCTCCA
>CACXZL010000333.1 GCA_902772085.1 uncultured Coriobacteriaceae bacterium
AGCTCCAACGCCGCATGCACGGCCGCACCAGATGATATGCCCACCAAAAGTCCCACCCGGCTCGCCAGCTCCTTCTTTGTGGCAATGGCGTCATCGGAGGCCACCGGCACCACCTCGTCCACCACCGAGGCGTCGTACGTCTTGGGCACGAAGCCCGCGCCGATTCCCTGGATGCGATGCGCGCCGGACGGCTTGCCCGCCAGCACCTGAGACTCCGCCGGCTCCACTGCGAAGGCCTGCACCGCGGGATTCTTGTGCTTGAGGAATCTCGCCGTGCCTGAGATGGTGCCACCGGTTCCCACTCCGGCCACGATGGCGTCCACGGTCCCCTCCGTCGCACTCCAGATCTCCGGTCCGGTCGTCTCGTAATGCGCCTGGGGATTTGCGGGATTCTCAAACTGTCCAGCTATGATGGCGCCCGGCGTCTCGTCCCTCAGCTCGTTCGCACGGGCGACGGCGCCGGACATGCCCTTCGCACCCGGAGTCAAGACGATTTCGGCCCCATATGAGGCTGCAAGCTTGCGACGCTCTATCGACATCGTCTCGGGCATCACCAAGATCATGCGGTACCCCCGCGCAGCGGCGAGCATCGCCAGTCCCACGCCAGTGTTTCCACTGGTCGGCTCTATAATGGTGCCTCCCGGCTGCAGCACCCCGTCCCGTTCCGCCGCCTCGATCATGGCCAGGGCTATGCGGTCCTTCACCGACCCCCCGGGGTTGGTCGCCTCGTACTTCCCATACACGCTCGCCTTTCCATCCACGAGCATGGACAGGTCCACAAGCGGGGTCGAACCGATGAGCGAGTCGATGGTGCGCGCTGTATTCATGGCAGGATCCTTTCCTAGAAGAGCTTGTTTTTCGATAGGTGGTAGGATGTCACTTTAATTCCTACCAAACAAGTAGGATTTAAAATCCGCAATGCACTGTTAACAATTCGCTTCCCTATAGGGAGGAAAGGCCCCTGACGCCCGCGTTTGTGTACAGAGCGTGTCGTGAAGCCAAACAATTCGTCATCAAATCGTCGTTTTCTCAACCTCCATGAGTCCATTTGTGCGAAACTCTTATACAGAACCGCGACTCGGGGAGGGCAGAGCATGCTCAAGGGATTTGACAACGACCGATACATCAAGATGCAAGCCGAGAGGATCCGCCACCGCATAGGCCAGTTTGGTGGGAAGCTCTATCTGGAATTTGGGGGGAAGCTCTTCGATGACTATCACGCGAGTCGCGTGCTGCCCGGCTTTGCCCCGGACTCGAAGGCACGCATGCTTTCTGCCCTCGCCGACGACGCCGAGGTGCTCGTAGCCATAAACGCGCAGGACATTGAGCAAAACAAACGCCGCAGCGACATAGGCATAGGCTATGACGAGGACGTGCTTCGCCTCATGGACATGTTTCGCGGCATGGGCCTTCAGGCAAACAAGGTCGTTATCACGCGCTACACCGGCCAGCCCCACGCTGAGGCCTACGTGCATCGGCTCGAAGACATGGGCGTGCACTGCTACCGCCACTACCCCATCGACGGCTATCCGTCAAACACCGCGCTCATCGTAAGCGACGATGGCTTTGGCAAGAACGACTTCGCAGAGATCGACCGTTCCCTGGTGGTGGTTACGGCGCCCGGTCCCGGCTCCGGCAAGCTCGCAACCTGCCTGAGCCAGCTCTACCACGAATACAAGCGCGGCTTCAAGGCGGGCTATGCCAAGTTTGAGACCTTCCCCGTCTGGAACCTTCCGATCGACCATCCGGTAAACATCGCCTACGAGGCGGCCACGGCCGATCTGGACGACAACAACATCATCGATCCGTTCCATCTCGATGCCTACGGAGAGGTCGCCGTGAACTACAACCGCGACGTCGAGACCTTCCCCGTGGTGCGCACGCTGCTTGAGAGGATCCAAGGGACGAGCCCGTACGCCTCCCCCACCGACATGGGAGTAAACATGGTGGGGCGGTGCATCTCCGCCGACGCCATCTGCCAAGACGCGGCGAAGAGCGAGATCGTCCGCCGCTACTTCTGGACGGCGGTCCAGCTCAAGCGCACTGGCATCGGTGAGGAGGCGTTGGCAAAGATCAAGCTGCTGATGGGCAGGACCGGCATCGACGAGAACTACTCGCCCGCCCGAGCCGCGGCCCTCGCCAAGGAAGAGGCCACGGGTGCACCAGCGGCGGCGATGATGCTGCCTGACGGGCACATCGTCACGGGCAAGACCTCAGACCTTCTCGGCGCTGCGTCATCGCTGCTCCTCAACGCCCTCAAGCACGTCGCAGGGATACCTGACGACCACTATGTGGTGAGCGACAAGGCCATAGAGCCCATATGCCGTCTGAAGACCGAGCACCTGCACAGCCACAACCCACGCCTGCATTCTGACGAGACGCTCATTGCGCTCTCCATGAGCTCGGCCACCAACGAAGAGGCCGCCGCTGCCATCGCAGCAGCCGCAGAGCTCCGCGGCTGTGATGCGTACTTTTCGGTCATCGTGTCGCCCACCGACGACAAGCTCTATCGCAGCCTTGGCATCAATGTATGCTGTGAACCCAAGTACGAGGGTCAAGCCTTTTACCATCGGTGAGGCATGTACAGGGTCGCATCCATAGAAGCGCAGGATGCCCCGCGCATGGCAGGGCATCCACTACATTCATCTCGCGACACACGATAGGAAGCGCTCCCCCATCGGTTAAAAAGGCAGGAACTTGTTTAGAACCAGATAAGCGATGATACCAACGCCTACTACGAGCCCTCCGATGATGAGACCGAGCACCACGGAGCTGCGACGGCCTTCTTCGATAGTTTTCTCAGATGGAAGATCTGGTCTGAATTCAGGCTCACCGGGCATACGCTTACGCTCCTCTTGCTGCTCCATACACGACTCCCCTCAAGGAGCTACGATACACGTGTGCCGTTTATCTCAAAGCTGAATTTCTTTGTCTTGCACGTACCATGCAAGTTGTCGCCCTCGACGGTACCTACGAGCGTGTAGTTCACCTTGCCGAAGGGGAAAGGCATCTTGGTAGACCCCTCGAAGGTAACGTTCTCCCCGTCTACGGTGCCCTTGAGGTGTGCGGTCTTTCCAGCGACGCTCAGCTCCGCGTTGCACACGTTGTCCTCGGTGGCGAGCACGATCGTGCCGGCCTTCTTCCCGAGCGGGGTCTTCGCCTC
>CACXZL010000334.1 GCA_902772085.1 uncultured Coriobacteriaceae bacterium
GCGGCACCGTCACGGCCACGGGCGTCTATAAAGCTGCGGGAATCGGCAGCGGAAGCGATGGCTCCTGCGGCGCCATCACCATCGGCAGCGGGCTGACGAGCCTCACCGCCACGATGGGCAACGGTGCCGGAGCCCCGATAGGCAGCGGATATAAAGGCTCCTGCGGCAGCATCACAATCGACGGCTCGACCACGTGGTCGGCAGGCACGGCGACGACGCACTACACATGGGAAGTCAGCATCGTCAAGAACGCTGCCAACCAAGACGTCCCCCGCTGGACGCTGACAAAGAAGTAAGACCGAACGAGCTCAACCTAGATTCGAGATAAGAATATGTCTAACCATCAAAAAGAAAGGGGACGCCCTCCGCCGGAGGATGAGAGGCCGTAACGCTTTGCGGAAGGCGACCGACCAGGGAGGACGAACCTGAAAAAAGGCGACCGACCAGGTCGAATGAGCCCGGAAAGCGTTGCGGAGCACTTCCGACCAGGTCGAATGACCCCAGAAAGCGTTGCGGGACACTTCCGACCAGGTAGGACGACCCCAGAAAGCGTTGCGGAGCATTTCCGACCAGGTCGAATGAGCCTGGAAAGCGTTGCGGGACACTTCCGACCAGGTAGGACGAACCCAGAAAGCGTTGCGGAGCATTTCCGACCAGGTAGGAAGGCTCTGGAAAGAAACCGACCGACGAGATAATCTACATATAATATAATTACAATCAGAAATCTATTATTACTATGACAACAAAAACATTTAATCCCTATGCAGGAGCCTACCTTACGGCCGGCTCATTCGTTGAACTGCACCGCCGCAACGCCCAGCTCATCACGGCCTGCGGCGCCGAGAAGCTCAGGGTTACCGAGCAGCTGCCCCGCTACACCGGCCTGCTCGACCAGCTGAGCCTGCGCCTGAACATGGCCCGCGGCTTCGCAGAGACGCCCGAGGTGAAACGCCTCGACCAGGAGCGCGACGCCACGCAGAAATTCATCTACTTCAGCATCATCTACGCCAGCGAGCTGCCACGCACCAGCTCACTCTACGCCGCCGCCAACGAGCTGCGCGTGGTCACCACGCCCTACAAGAGCATCGCCCACCACGAGCTCACCCGCCAGACCACAGAGACGGCAGGGTTCGTGCGCGACCTGAAGGCACATCCCGAAGCACTCGCCGCCCTCGGGCTGACCGCCACCGTGGGCGAGCTGGAGCAGATAAACAACGCCCTGGCCGAGGAAATGGGCATGCGCGAGCTCACCATCGGCGACCGCAGCACCCAGCGCGGCGACGCCTCCACCGACTCGCTGCGCAAGCAGGTGACCGCCCTGCTCGA
Organism: uncultured Coriobacteriaceae bacterium; assembly: GCA_902772085.1. GTDB lineage: Bacteria > Actinomycetota > Coriobacteriia > Coriobacteriales > Atopobiaceae > RUG440. The sequence continues at coordinate 1,327 of CACXZL010000334.1, forward strand.
GGAGATGGCCCTGCGCATCAACGCCGCCGCCGTCTATCTCACCGACGACGCGGCCATCCCCAAGCTCATCAGCGACCTCAACGGCGTGGCCGACCACTACCGACAGATAGCCGGACAGAAGAGCGGAACACAAGGCACAGAGGGCACAGAGAATCCCGGCACGACGACGGAACCGGGGACGACTGACCCCGGCACCACCACCGACCCCACTACACCAGGCGGCGGCACCACTACCGACCCCACTACACCGGGCGGCGGTGGCTCCGACAGCGGAGGCGGCAGCTCCGACAGCGGAGGCGGCAGCTCCGACCCCAACCCCGATGCCGGCGACGGGATGGAGTAGGACCCTCCCCCCGCCCCTCCATCGTCGCGAATGGGGATTCGCTCCCCTTTGTGGGGCCGGAACCACATTCAGTGGTTCCTCTAAAGACCCCAGTCGCCCTTGTAGGGAGGGGAGAGAGGCTGCGCGCACAAAGGAGAGAAAGGTAGCACGGCGCCAGCCCATGGACGGAGGCGCCATGAATAGAAAAAGCGAGGCTTTGGCCTCGCTTTTTCGTTTCACTCCCCTCCTCAGGGCAATCGCCCGATAGAAACGGAGCGATTGGCGACCGAAGGGAGGTTGGGCAAGGCCGGGGGTGGGCTCGTGGCAGCCGAGCGCACGGCTATGCGCCCTAACGAATGAGCTGCACGGGGCCCATGAGGCCCGACGGCTGCAACTCCGACTCGGCGTTGTAGGGATTAACCGTGGCATACGTCTGGCGCTCGGCCTCCGGCAGGCGGGCGTCGCCAATCAGGCGGTTGCGCCAGTTGTTCACCACCTCCACGCGCACCTTGTTCTCGCCCTCGTGGAGCAGTCCGGTTACGGGAACGCGGTACGGAGCCGTCCAGACGCCGCCCGCATACTGGTCGTTCACCCACACGCGGGCCATCACCATCACGCGGCCCAGGCTGAGGTAGAGCGGATCGTCGCCGGCGGGCAGCTCGCCCACGTTGACGGTGCCCTCGTACGTGGCGCTGCCCGAGTAGTAGCGGATGGCCTCATCGGGGCTCTGGCTCCAGTCGGACAGCTCGTCGAAGCGGACGGGCTCGGCCGGTCCGCGGCGCTCGGGCTGGAAGCTGACGGTCCAGGGACCCTCGGCCGTGGCCAGCACCTGCGGCTCGGGATAGTTCTCGGTATTATCCTTGGCCGGACGCTTCGAGTCGAACACAACGAACAGGCTCTGGAAGGGCTCCAGCCTCAGGGGCACCACGGTCTGGTCCTCGCCGCTGCCGGTGAAGCTCGGCAACTCGCGGCGCTCGCCCGTAACGGGGTCCCACGTGTCGGGGGCCATGCCGCTCACGCGGAACGTGGCCTCGAAAGCCTGCGGCTTGTCTGATTGGTTGCTTACAAAGTATACGTCGGCCCCGCGGAGCTCGCGGTGTATGTACGCATACGAGACGCCCTCGGGCGCCAGGCAGTCGGGCCGCACGCCAAGGTCGTCGAGCACCGTCTGCAGCTCCGTGCCGTCGGGATACACGCGGCCCTGGCCGTAGGTGGGGCCGGCCCACACCTCGTCAGCCATCTCACGCACGCGCTGGTCGCACTCGGGGTAGTCCTGCATGCTGGGCGAGGCCGTCGGCTTCGGCCCGAGTATCGTCAAGCCCTCCCTGGTGAGCTGCGCGATGGCGTCGAGAACCTCCGGACGCATCGTCGTCTGCTTCGGCAGCACAAGGACGCGGTACTTCATGCCGCTGGGCAGGGTGAGCATGCCGTCGTTCACCGTAGATTGCAGGAGCACCTCGGCGTTGATGAAGTCGAAGCTGTATCCGCGTGGCAGCGCGGGGTCGGTGGTGCCC
>CACXZL010000335.1 GCA_902772085.1 uncultured Coriobacteriaceae bacterium
TCCCCCTCCTGCGACCCAGGCTGTAGGACAGGGGGTCACTCTGCTGGCCGCTTGCCATCCTCGCCACCTCCCCCCACGCCGATACCCGCGAGGTAGCCGTCCACGGCGCACTCGTAGTCGAGCGCCGCCGTGGAGCGCGGGGCGAAGTCACGAAGCGCCACGCCGGCCCTCTGCGCCTTGCGGGCGGAGACAGTCGCGCGCACGCATGGCTCGAGCACAGGCACGCCGCACTCGGCCGCGAGATCGCTGATCCTTCCCAGCATCTCCGGCTCGAGGTTGTTGCGCGCGTCGTAGCGCGTCACGAGCACCCCTGCGACGCGAGTCCCGTGGCCTCCGGCGAGCTCGGCCACCTGCGACGCGCAGTCCAGGAGCTCACCCATGCCGGCGACCGACGAGACGTCCGCCGAGCAGGGCACGATCACGTCGTCGGCGGCAGCGAGGGCGTTGAGCGTCCTCACCTGCAGCGCGGGTGGGGTGTCCACGACCACGAAGTCGTACTCGGGCAGGAGCGGCGCCAGGGCGCGTAAGAGCGTGAACTCGCGGCCCACGCGGGCGTTGAGCCTGTCGTCCACGCCGTCGAGCCTCTCGTCCGCGCAGATGACGTCGCCGAAGGAGCGCGTCGGCTGCACGCATGCCACGGCCCCCTCGTAGGTCGGCCTCCTCTGCGCCACGAGCTCGTAGGCGCCGGGGAGGTCCTTGTCCGTGCCCACGTGCAGCGAGAGATTGCCTGGCTGGGCGTCCGTGTCCACCATGAGCACGGCGTAGCCGCGCGCGGCGAGCGAGGCCGCGAACGCCTCGGCGGAGGTGGACTTGGCGACGCCGCCCTTCTGATTGGCGAAGGTGACGACCCGGGCGCGGGAGCCATCCCACGTGGCAATACCCGTGTTACTCATCGCGATCGTCTCCCGCCACGCGCTGGTTGGCGAGGAGCGCGTCGACGGGGAGCTCGAGCGCCTCGCAGATCGCCGTCAGCTCGGTGATGTCGGGGCGCCGCTCGCCTGAGAGCGGCTCCCCCACGGCCTCCTCGGAGAGGGTCACGGTGAGCAGTGAGACGTCGAGCACCGTGAGCGGAGGCTCGAACGAGCGCATGGCGCGCCGCAGGGCGCCGGAGAAGCTCGACCTCGTCATGCCGACCGCCTCCCCTCGCATTGCGCTGTATGGCGAGACGCAACGACGCTTCGCCGCCCCGGGAGCTGCCTTCTCTTCTGTCTTGTCGATGGATGGGTATGGCGATAGGCCATGGTTGGACCACCTCTTTCGTCGCCTCGGTTCGCCTGGACGCGGGAGATTCGCGTCAGGTCGCTTGGCTAGATGATACAGCTAATGTGGGTGGGCGATGGGGAGAATCTGGACAATGATTGGCGCATGTGCCGTATCTCGCTTCGGCGCGGTCGCACGCTAACCCAGCGAGTAGTCGGGGCTTAGCAGGTTTGGGATGTCGGGCATGGCCTTGAGCGTATGCCTAGGCTTCGCAAACAACTACAGCATACGTTTACATGTCCGCTATCTTGCTGGCTGCATCTACGAATGCCCTCGCGTCTCTTTTTCTCTGACCAACGGAATAGGATTGCTCGTACTCGGGTATAAATAATCTCTCGTTTGGCGTCACCCCAGCAGCGCCTTCAATCACTGTCTGGCATCGACACAACTCTCTCGTATAGGAGTCGCTCTTGGTTAAAAATGGGCAAGTCAGGAACTCGATCAAGCAGAAAGTCGTACGCGCCCTGTGGGGTCGCGCGGCTGGCCATTGCGAGATTTGCGGAGATCGGCTGGACTCGCATGTCACTGGTTTTGGAATACAAAACCTGGCAGAAATCGCCCACAATGCGGCGTACAGCGATGGTGGACCGAGAGCGAATCCAGAGCTCGGGGTTGAGGACCGGAACTCTATCGACAACCTGCTTCTTCTCTGCCCGAAGTGCCACAAGACGGTAGACGACGACCCCGGGCACTTTCCATTCGAGTCTCTTGTGTCCAGAAAGGAGCAGGTTGAGGCGGCGATCGCGGAATTCGCGAAAGGTCTGGCCATACAACCGACTACGGCGTGCGTTCTCTCCTTACCCGTTGACGGAAGAACGTCGTCGATAACCAAGGCAGAGATGAACAGCGCCCTGCTCAAGCGTGGCCTGTATTTGGACGCGCAGCGACCCTATGACTTCGCCGAGGGCATAGACGACGAGGATGTACAGAGAGCCGCTGCGGGGCTGAGGCGCATGATGGCGAAGTTCAATATGATGTACGCGAATCCCAACACCAGCATCTCCGTGTTCGCCATCGGCCCCCAGTCGTTGCTGATACAGCTCGGTGCTCTCTTGGGGAGCACCCGCATTACCCATGTGTTCCAGAGACGTCGTTCGGGCGGATGGGAGTGGCCGGAAGACGGCAGTCGTGAGACATTCACCCTGCATGAGCGAGAGGGAAACGAGGAGGCTTGCGACGCAGTAGCGAAATTCTCGCTGAGTGGTATGCCGAACGGCGAGACCCTCCCCGCGTTCTCGGATGACGTTCCCCTCTTCGAGATGACCGTCAAAGAACCGAGGGTTGACCTGGTCGATTGCGAGGCCACGCAAGACGAGTTTCGCCTGGAAACAACCAGGCTGATTGACGGCATCCATGAGCGATATCCACGTGTCGAGCGGGTCCACATCATACCGTGCATGCCGGTGTCGCTGTCGGTGTGCCTCGGTATGTCGCTGAACTTCAATCTCATTGGCGAGTACGTGCTCTACGAGAAGGAGGGTGGAGTGTATTCGAAGGCGCTGACCATTAGGAGGGACGATGCCAGATAAGAGCGAGCTGCTCAACGAACTCTATAAGAACATCGCACATGAGCTGGACATATCGAGGACGATGAGGGACAAGGCCGAGCGCGCCTACAAAAGCGTCGGCGAGTACCTCGACGAGGACGACCTTGAGGCACAAGTCTACACCCAGGGCTCCTTCTCCCTCGGGACCGTGACCAGGCCGATCAGTGGCGAGGACTACGACTACGACATAGACCTCGTGTGCGAGATGCCTGCCATGGCGAGCTCGAGCGCGAGAGAGATAAAGAACGTAGTCGGGGACAAGCTCAAGGAGAGCGGCGTCTATGGGCCCAAGCTCGAGCCGGAGGGGAAGAGGTGCTGGACGCTCACGTTCGACGA
>CACXZL010000336.1 GCA_902772085.1 uncultured Coriobacteriaceae bacterium
TGCAATCCGGCCCGCGCGAAACCGTCCTCTCGAACCCCTCCAAGAAGGCCTCCCTATCGACATCCTCTCCACAATACCCCATGATCGAACACATCTGACATCTCTCCTATTCCATCCGTCTCGGGGGGGGGCCGGGCAACTGTTTGCGCGAGCTCACTTCGCTACGCTCAGAAGTCGCTCGCGCAAACAGTCTCCCCGCCCCTTTTTCCATGAGAGCGATCCCGAGTTACGTTTTTGAAAGAACGTATATAATGGTTTTGTACTCTATATGGATTGCTCTAGCAGCATGGCGTAAGGAGGTGCCAATCCCATGAGTGACCATTCAGGCCACCCTTCCAGTTCTATTCACTTGTCTAAGGGAGAGGCATCTGCCATCGGGGCGGCAATGCCTGCGGACGTCTAGTTCACCATCTCCCCCCTACGCTGGTGACGAATCCAATTCGTGCATCCTGCACTACAGCCCCGAGAAAGGGGCTGCAATGTCAGACCTTCACAACCAGCTTGATGCCGCTGCGCAATCGCATGGTCCGGCAGCGCAGGATATAGAACGTCTCGTTGAAGAATCCGACCGCAGAGGACTGCTTGCGCTTGTCGAGACCATGGAATCCATCGATCTCGCCACAAAGGTCGACGAGCTCTCCGATGAATACTTGCGATCGCTCCTGGACCTGCTCCCAAGTCCGACCATCGCGTTGCTTGCAAAGAACGCCGACGAGCCACTTCGACTGCGCATCGCGACCGCGCTCGACGACCAACTGCTTCTCGTAGTGCTCGCACTGATGCAAAACGACGACGTGGTAGACGTACTTGGAGCGCTCTCCCCCGCCCGTGCGAGCTCGCTGCTCGCCCACATGCGCGAGGCGGACCGTGTCGTGCTCACAAGCCTGCTTCAATATCCCGACGAAACCGCGGGCAGCATCATGACCACGTCATTCATTGCCCTTCGAGAGGACCGGACGGTGGCAGACTGCTTGGCCATCATCCAAGCGAAGGCGGCAAAGATCGAACAAATCCAGACGCTCTACGTCTTGGACATGAAAGGCCGACTCGCGGGGTATCTAGACCTGCGAAAGATCTTGTCCTCGCCTCGCAATGCCTTGGTCTCAAGAATCATGGAGACGCGCATGGTGTCCATCGACCCCTATGCCGACCAGGAGGAGGCCGCCGACCTCGTTGCCCGATACAACCTCAATGCGCTACCCGTGGTAAGCTCCGGGCAGCTGCTCGGCGTCATCACCGTGGACGACATCATCGACGTCATCATAGACGAGTACGACGAGGACATGCTACGCCTTGCCGGCGCAAACGAGGAGGAGACACTCGACTCGCCTCTGCTCGACACCGTACGCATGCGCCTGCCTTGGCTTTTGGTGAATCTGGTCACGGCGTTTCTCGCTTCGTTCGTCGTGAAGCTGTTCGAGGGGACCATCGAGCAGGTCGTGGCGCTTTCGGCCATCATGACCATCGTGAGCGGCATGGGTGGCAATGCCGGTTCGCAGACGATGGCCATCGTGGTACGTCATTTGTCGCGCGACAACGTGTCTGTGCGCGACGCGAGACGTAGCCTTGGCAAAGAAATCGCCGCAGGTATCATAAACGGCGCAGCGAATGGACTGGTCACGGGAATTGTGGTAGCCATCATGTATCACAACGCCTTCCTGCCCGTAATCGTGCTCATCGCAATGATGGGAAACATGGTCATAGCGGGAACGTTCGGTTTTCTGGTGCCGGTGGCGCTCAAGGCCTGCCATCAGGACCCTGCGGTGTCAAGCTCCATATTTGTGACGACAGCGACAGACGTCTTGGGCTTTTTCATCTTCCTCGGAATGGCGCAGCTCTTCCTACCGCTGCTGAGGTAACCATATATAAAGTGTTTCAGCACCTCACCGGCACATGAGCCACGAACCACCCTAGGGTTCCCCATCTGGAGAAAACTGCGACGACGAGACGGATACGGCAACATTCGCCAACAGGACTTGAACGTCAATCAAGAAATGGGGCTCCTACAGCTTGCAGGAAGCTGGAGGAGCCCCATTTGCGTTTCGATTCTCTGTTTTGCCCTCTTACTCGGCGGGCGTCTCGGTGCCCTCGATCTCGACACCGTTCTCGTCGAGCAGCATGCGGGTGCCGGCGTGCACGGAGTCCGCGCCGATGACGTTGCCGTCGATGGCGTCCACGTTCACGGTGTAGTGCACGTCACCTAGATCGAGCTCGACCACGTAGTACACGGTGCCGCCACCTGTGACCTGCTTGGCCGTGACGTTCTTGGCCTCGCCCTTGGCCTGGCCGCCCGCGCCAACGTGCGCGCATGCCTTCTTGATGCACTCCTCGCGGGAAATCTTGGCCTCGAGCCCGGAGCCATTGCTGGTGGCTGCTGGAGCCTCGGCCTGCTTGGCAACTGCCTGCTGTGTCGCCTGCTTCGGCGAGGACGTGGCTGCTGGAGCCGCAACCTTCTGCGCGGCCTGCTTTGATGCAACCTTCTTTGCCGCGGAGGTCTCGGTCTTCTTTGCCTCAGCCTTCTTAGCCGTCGAGGCCTTGACCGCGGCTGCAGGTGCGGCCGTCTGCGCCGCCGCCGGCGCCTGGGTGGGCCCCTTCCCGAGTCCCGCAGCGCACACCGCACCGACGCCCCCAATTGCGAGCACCCCTGCGAGCGCCAGTGCTACGATGCGGCCCCTGCCCCTCGCGCCGTTACCCTTTCCGTTGGTGATGTGACGAGCCTGGCTGTTGTTCGTGTTGGTCATTTGAGACACCTTCCATTCTTTGTTTACCGACGGCCTCTTGCCGCCGTTTCCGTTTGTTTTCCGGGCGCCTTTCCGCCCGCTGCCTATGTATACGCGAGGCAGCGGAAGGTGTCCCAAGCTTTTTCGAGCCTCTTTTTGGCTCTTCGCCACTTTGTGCGCGCGCGGACACGCCACTCCCTGGGACCGCACGCCTCGTCCTCGCATGCGCCCTCGAGCCAGGGGTGGCGATCGTGAGCCCTGTCGGGGTCCTCGTGGCCCCGACCCGTCGCGCACGTTATCGGGAGGCCGGGAAAACATACATTGGGTCACTGAAATTCTCGCGCCAACTGGGCATATATGGAATGCAACCAATCGATTGCATGGTACGTAAAATAGCTACCATACAATCG
>CACXZL010000337.1 GCA_902772085.1 uncultured Coriobacteriaceae bacterium
TATCCCGATTGAAGAGGTGAGGTCCGCGCTTTCGCATGCGATTGGCGATTTTTGTCCAGTAGACGAGATTATTGACGAGTATTTGCAAGAGGAGAGCGCCCAGGAGCCCATCGATCTTTCCGGAGAGCTGTCTGATGAAGACTGCGAAAAAGCCGCCAAACAAGATCCCTCTGGCGTATTGAACGAGATACTGAGAGCCAAGGCACGGGCATATGAGAGACAGGATGAGAAATACGATATCTGGAAACTGAAAGACCTGCCATACTATGAGGCGGGGGATAGCATACATCCCAGTTTAGTGGAGTCGCTCGGCAAGTCGTTCAAATTCTACCGGTCAATCTTGGATGAAGACGCATACCTGGATTTGATGAAGCAGGAGCCGGTAGAACGATGCGGGTGGTTGGCACGCGCGAATCAGAGTGTCTGGCTCCGAGATAAGGACTGGGCGAAAATATATGACGACATCATGGATAACCCCGATTCTTTCGCCCGTTACTACCCCATGGTGCGCGTGGAAGCCACAAGCGAGGGACTGCGTGAAATGCTAAGGGCTTTCGTTACCAACGATGCCCTGTACTCGTATGCGTCGGAGCTGGCGTCTGGCTCATTAAAGTGACGCTGCTCGACTTTACCATGGCCCAGGAACGTTACGTCCAAAGGGTTTTAGCCTCTTTTGACAAACGGAGGCTGCCGAAACATCGCTTGACACGGCGGGTTGGCTTGTGGTAATAATACGACAGACGGCGAAGCCCGCCTTGTCTTGCTGGGCCACGCCGTTTCGATTGGATCGAGGGTCGCGTCCTAGGGACTAGCGGCCCTCTTCTTCATCTCTGCGGTCGTGAGACCCACCCGCTTCGGACAGGAGCTTGACTATCGCTGTGGTCAGGGCCAGCAACGCGGTCGCTAGCTTGACGAGCTCGATCAGATTCTCCATGGGGCATCACCTCCTCCCGGAGGCGCGGCCCAGCGAACGGGGCTTACACGCCGCCTGCCGTAAGGGGATTGTAGCACCTTGAGCTGTCCTAGGGTACTTCAGATTACTTGTATTTACGCTGGTAGATAGCTAGCAGACACATCAATTTATACTGAAAGCGGTGACGGGGCGAAAGAGGGCCGCCGCCATGCGCAAGAGCCTTTCCTTCTACGGCCGGGATCGCGGTCCGATGGGCTGTGCCGAGGGCGCCATGCTCGGATTCGCCAAGCACTGCCCGAATGAGCTCCGCGGGCACATGGACGCCGAGCTGCTCTGCTGCGTCGCCTGCCGACCGCGTCTGCCCCGTAAAAGCCCGCCGCCAAAGGCCCGCACACGGCACGATCGACTGTCTCTGCCGACGCCCGCCTCATGTCGATGGTGCCCGACTACCGCATGAACCTGGTCATGCCCAGGCGCGTGCCGGACGAGGAGCTCGACGCGGCCCAGCATGACCGGCGGGCTTCGCCGTCCGCCTCATTATACGCACGAGCAGCATTCCTCAGTCAAATGGCATTTGTTGCACGACGCCGCATCGTTCCCAATCAAACGGCGCGCTTGCCTCGCCGTGAATCCTGATGCTCGACATCGAGCCAACAAGGGTGCTGTTAGCCTCATACAGCGCCCTTTAGCCTTACACATGGCTGCGAGATATCGAACGGAGATTCAGGAAATCGCCCCACTTGGCGTTAAAGGCCGAAATCATGCAGCCGCGCAGGATGGTGCCTTACCTCGCGGCCCTCTGGCAGCTCCCTATGAAGGCTGTTACGAACTCCGACGCGTCGTGTTTATGCGAGACGAGGCTCGACGCTCCATCGAGAAACACCACATCGTTCTCTCCAAACCAACATATGCCCTTGTTGACATCACTTTCCGCAATGGATTGATAGCCTGAGGCGAGGCGAATTCATAGCAGCCATTGCACTTTACGCTCGCTGCGCGGGGACGAGGGCCCTGCTTGCGCTGCCGACAGAAGGGTGCAGGAACAAAAGCTTATCCGTACGCGGCCATGGCTCGGGCGGCGCGCAGCCGGATGAATCACGGGAGGGTCGAACGCTGCACGCCGCTCGACGACGGCACGCGCCTGCTCTACATGAACACCTCTTACCCCCCCTCCTCCGCGTGCCCGTTGCATCCGTCGTCCCTCGACAATGCAGACGAGCTATCTCGAAACGGCTCCTTAAGCGCGAATGAACGGATGGCGTTGGTCGGGTACGTATAAGGCAAAGGGCCTGGAGGCAACTAGGCACGCCAACGTGTTTGCACATGCGATTGGCGATCCTTGCTCAGTATACGAGATTATCGACGAGTGCGTGCAAGAGGAGTAGGACTGGGGCCCATCGATCTCTCCGGAGAGCTGATTTATCAAGAGTCGCGAAAAGGCCGCAAAACAGGACTCTCAGGCGTCTCGAACGAGATGCTGAGCCCGAGCCATCCACGGGGTGTACACTCGCCACGTCCGTACGGACTGCAATCGAAATTCTCTCAAAGAATTCTGGGACATACTTCCGGCATCCACGTATACATAGGCAGAAGGCGCAAGAGAGCACCAGGAAAACAAAGCCAAGGCGGCCAAGGAAGTCGCCGAGAAAAAAAGGAAGGTGTCCAAGATGACCAAGGCAATCAAGAACGCGAACCACATGAACCAGAACGTAAAGAAGTCAAACAAGGGCCGTATAGTAGCCCTCGCCCTCGCAGGCATACTCGCGGTGGGCGGCATCACAGGCGCGGTATGCGCAGCGGGACTCGGGAAAATGCCAAGCCAGGCGCCGGTCGCGGCGCAGACCGTGGCGGCCAAGCCCGCCGCTAAGGCAACGACGAAGAAGGCGGTCCAGGCGACTCCGAAGGCTGAGACGAAAGCCAGCCAAAGCCAGGCCGCTAAGAAGACCGCCACGAAGCAGGTGGCTACAAAGTCCGATGCCAAGCCCGCCGCAAAGAAGGCCGAGGCTCCTACGCAGGTGGCTCCTACGTCGACGGCAAAGAAGGCCGAGGCTCCCAAGCAGGAAGCCCAGCCCGCACCCAGGCAAGAGGAGCAGAAAGTCCCCGCGAGCAACGCCAACGACGGCACCGAGGCCAAGCTCTCCCGCGAGCAGTGCGTGAAGATCGCCTGCGACTACGTGGGCGCCGGCGGCCAGGCCAAGGGCCCCGCGATGAAGGCGGCGGCACCACCTACTACGCCGTGGAGCTCGACCTGGGCGACGTGCACTACCGCGTGTGCGTCGACGCCATCGACGGCCACACCTACAGCTCGGACATGACCCACGCCGGCACCACCGTGTGCCTCGACGAGCAGGGCAACCCCATCGAGGGTACCGAGCAACCCGCGGAGGCATAGGAACGATTCCCACACATAAGAGAGAACTGATGGCCGAAGGGTGAAGCCCCCTTCGGCTACGTTTTTCGTGTTTTTTCGGACCGTCCACCAGGCTTCTGACGCTTTTGCGTTTGGCGAGGGAGGCTCCTGCCGGAATCTCGTTTGGCGAGGACTGTGTAACCGGAATTCCGATTGGCGAGGGGGTGTCTGCTGGTTTTCCGTTTGACGAGGGAATTTCTGCTGGTTTTCCGTTTGGCGAGCCTCGCGAAACAGAAACCCTGCAGATTCACCCTCGT
>CACXZL010000338.1 GCA_902772085.1 uncultured Coriobacteriaceae bacterium
ACGATGTGGTCACCAGCCTCTTCGCCGCATCGGTGTCTTCCAACATCATCGACTCGGTAATCTCGATCTTGATGAGGGAGGCGGGAACGTGGTATTCCTCGAGCAGGTCGTGCAGATAGCTGCAGTATTCGGTGTCTTTGAGCTGTCCCGTCGAGTAGTTGAGCGAGACGACACGTGGGGTGAGACCCTGATCGAGCCACTCGCGTTGCTGTGCGACGACGGCTTTCGTCACAGTGCGGCCGAGCTCAACGATCATGCCGCTCTTCTCGGCAATCGGTATGAATTCGCCTGGTCCGCAAATGCCTGAGGAGAGACGTGCCAGAGCCTCGAAACCGTAAGTCGTGTATGTGGCGGCTTCAACCTGCGGCTGATAGACGACCAGCACTCCATCGTTGTCGAGCGCATGGCGTAGCTGGGCGGTAATTTCGTTGTTACGTGTGAAAGCTTCGCGCATCCATTTCTCATAGAAGCAAATGGCGTTCTTCCCGCTTTGGGCCTTTGCCATGCGGACGGCAAGATTGGCTTGTCTGACGCGCTTCTTGTTATCCTCCGGGGTAATGTCTCCCACCACGCCCATTGATGCGGTAATGGAGAGGGACGAATCATGCCACATTATGGGCGTGTCAAAGACCTGCGAGATTAGCTTTAGCTCGATTGAGTCAGGCGACAGGGCGTGGTCAAAGAGCAGAAGATACTCATCCCCACCGATGCGTGCGAGCATTGTGCAAGGAACGTCGCTCAGGCGCTGGGCGATCTCGCGAATGTGCGGTTGGGCAGCTTGGTAAGGTGGTCGTGGGTAAGCTCGAAATCGAGAATGTCCCTCGTGCGGATGAGCTTTTGAGTATCCAACAACGAGAGGCGGTAGCCGATGAAGGCAAAGGCGAAGAATGCCAGCAGCGAACCAGTCGCGAGCACGAGGGGAAGGGTGATGGGGCTGATGAGCTGCCTTTCTGCATCTAAGGGGCTGTTCAAAATGACGGCGTCAGGAGGAAGAAGCGTCTTCGAAATGCCAAATTGCTGCAACATGCGTGCGTCGGCGGTAATGCCTAGCGAACTGTCGGTATCGAGGGGAATCTCTGAGGGGCTTGTGCCCGAGAGGATGAGCGACGCCGTTGTGGCAGCCTGCCGTCCCGCCTCGTAGAAGTCGGGGCAGGTTATGACGCACATGCCATCGCCATCTTGCCATCGCCATCTCCACCTACACTGCCCCTAAAGAGTGGGACAGGGCAGCGGTCGGAGAAGTATCGGGCTGCCTCGGGAATGCTGAGCGTATTGCCTTTGACGTCTACAAAGGTGTCGAGATGAACGACAACGGCGTTTTCATCGAGCTCGCGAAGCCTCTCGCGCATATCGTGGAAACTCATGGATCCGGCGTCAAGTACCTCAAACCTAACGCCGGGGTAGTTGTCCTCAATGGGGTGGAACTGTGCCAAGTCGCCGATTCCTGTAGTCGTGCGATCGGCGAGAACCACGATATGATTGGTGTTGGGCCTTAGCGTGAAGACAAGGTTCATCATTTCTGGGTAGCAGCTCACCTCAATGACACCTGTCGCCCAGCCTTCGTCAACCACCTCACGTGCATACCCATGGTCATTGATGCCAAAGAAGACAACTGGCGCGTCGGCAAAGAGGTCGTGATGGTGTTGGTCCACCACTCTGAGCGCGTCGTCGTCGGCCACGATGATGACGTCGTAGGGACCGCGTACCGCAAGTTTCTGGGCAAGGGTTTGGATGATGGCGTCTGACGTCTCCGTCCCGAGCGGGTAGATTTTTGTATGCAAATACTCTACGTCGGTGGTGACGTTGAGCTGGTCGAGGGTGTCGAGCACGCCATTGCGCTCGTCGGGAATAGTCACATGATTGTCGTCGTAGGACATGAGGAGGAGGACCTTATGGTGCTCGCCCTGTTCGCTGAATTCGATAGGTGCTGAGGGCTGTCTGCTGCTTTGAGCATAACCCCGTATAGCGACTACGAATTGATATACGCTAGCGATTCGAGAATAAACCCGCACACCAGGAGGACAACGCGCAGAATACGTATATGCGGCCGCGAGGCAACGGGCGAATAAGTTCGCCAGTGGGCATGGTGCGTGTCCGATGTGGCATGCTTTGTGTGCCGGTCACTGTGGCTTTTGGATGCCATGGCACTCCTAGAGGGGAAGTCGCGTTCGAGGGCGGGATTACATTAATTTTAGCATATAGAAGCGCCGAGCATCCCATATTCCGTTTCCGACCTCTTGACCCCAGCATCATGCCGTTAAGCTGAGTGCGTGTGCGTGGGCTGACCTCGGCAAAGAGTCGGCGTTACGATTTCTTGCCGTCATACGATGCGGTAGGTTGTCCATCTGCCCTTGCCTTCCATGACTACCAGCCCCTCTTCACCCAATGCAGCCAGATACCTTCTTACGGTACGCTCGCTGACACCGGTGTGCGGCGTGATCGCGGAGATGGGCATGCTCTCGCCTTTGGAGAGCACGTTGATGATTGCGGAATCTATCGTGTGTCACCCATATTTCATCTCCGCGTTCGTCTGACCCGCCCACGATGCGGCGCACATCCATCGCTAGGAGCGCAAACGCCTCTTCAATACGAAGTCTGCTTGATCCATTGCCTACGCATCGGGCACCCTCGCGAGCATCCCCAGGCCTCCCTTAAGCACGAAGCGTGGCTCCGGCTCGCTGAAGACGCGGCACAGCAGGCGGTGGAAGTAGAACCCGGCTATCGCCCTGTTCGTGTCCTGCGGCGAGGCCTTTGCCGCGTTCCTAACCGCCATCTCGAGCGCCGCTGCCGTCTTGTACCTCATAAGAATCCTCCAGACCCATTGTTAGTGACGCCTGCTTCCGTAAGGAGGGTGTCGAGCGTCCCTGCGGGTGCGCCCCACCTGCCTTTGCTCTCGCGGAAGAGCTTGGAGAGTCGCGAGATATCGAAGTCCTTGGGCTGGGCGAGGTTGCGCGCGGCATCTGCGAGCGCGTCGGCGACGAGCGAGGGGTCCTCGCCGTCGAGCACGAGGTCGAGTATGGTGCGCTCCGACCTCGTGACGGGGATGCCGAGCGCGAAAGAGACGTCACGCTCGTCGACCCTGCGGACTGCCGCCGACACCTCTGGGAGCGTAGAGCGGATGGCGCGTGGAGCGTACATGCGGCAGGGATAGGGATGGAGGTCGCCGAACCCGAGGGCGCAGGCGGCTGTGGCGCCGCCCACAACGACGCCGTCCCAGCTGGCTAGGCGCTCGTGGGCGAAGGCCGCCGGCTGGGTGAGCTTCCAGAGCGCGGTCGCGAGGTCGAGCTCGCCCGCTGGCGCGCTTGCCATCCTGTACGCGCCACGCACGACGCGCTCGAGGGTGCCCGCACGCGTCGCATGCGAGAGGGCGTCGCGCGGCACGCCAAGCCTCGCCGCCTGCGCAGCGGTGAACACGCCGCCTTCCGACCGAGCGAGCTCCGCTATCGTTGTTATGTGCATCGTTTTTGACATAGCAATATTGTATGAAATTATCATACAAAGTCAACATTACGAATTGCTTCTGGTATGAGATGTTCGACTCCGTGCGAAGTGAACCCCGAGCTGTCAGCGCTTACTTCGCTACCCCTTTAACACGTCGCAGTTTACGAGGCACGCATAACAGTAGGCCTTTTGTCATTCTACTCATATGAATGGCACCCTTGTGAGCGTGTCTCGAGATGTATCCAATATATTTAAGAGTTTATTGGCAGAAAATGGCAGACATAGAGTTGTGGAGGGTGCCTATGAGTGCTTTTCGAGCTTGTGTAAGGTCTGAAAGTGCTGGTCAGTGCCCGTGGGTGATCGCAAAACGAGCGCCGCAGATGCCTGGGGGTCAAGGGGTCGCTGGTGCGAATCCAGTCCACCCGACCAGAAATGTTTGAGCAGGTCAGAGGGTATGTTCTCTGGCCTGCTTTGTTATGTCGCTAACATGGCTAACATGACGCGGCTAACAAGATGGCTAACAAATTGCATGGTGTTTGCTATGCATATTCCTTTCCTCCGTATGCACGACATAAAAGATTATTAGTAGCATACTGTTAACAATGCGCGTTGCCAGTCACGTAATTGCGCACGTCTACACTCTATTTGTGTCATCCCCATTGCTACAATTGTTTGTGGTTGTTCGCAGCTGTATGAATGCTCGCCAGGGGGCCAACATGGACTTCGACTCTGTATACACCGTCATTGAGTACATCGATACGCACGCAAACACATAAAGCACGGATCGAGGGTGCTTGACCGGCGTACCGTCGGCTCAAGCGTCGCTGGCAGATAGCCTGGGGTATGCCGGATCTTGAAGGTCACCTCACGGGGTGACAGCTCTTCCGTCAGCCAATGCATATCGTGAATGGCAAAATCCTGCTTGTAGGCTGTCTCGGGATCATAGCCATGAGAGACGTAAAGGACGTTATTCGCCACATCCTTCTTCACCACAAACCAAGGACCGCCGCCAAAGCCCATGCCTTTGCGCTGGCCGATGGTGTGGAACCATAGTCCCTTGTGCTGTCCTATCTTCTTGCCAGTCTCCAGTTCTATCACGTCGCCAGGCTGTTCTCCCAAGTAACGGCGGATATAATCATTATAGTTGATTTTCCCCAAGAAACAGATGCCCTGCGAGTCCTTACGCTTGGCATTCACCAGATGTTCGCG
The DNA here is from genome assembly GCA_902772085.1 of uncultured Coriobacteriaceae bacterium. Lineage (GTDB taxonomy): Bacteria > Actinomycetota > Coriobacteriia > Coriobacteriales > Atopobiaceae > RUG440. Next base: position 4,651 of record CACXZL010000338.1, read on the forward strand.
CTCCGCTATCTGGCGCACCTCGTCCTTCACATAGTGACCGATGGGAAAGAGTGCCTTCTTCAACTGCCAGTCGTAGATCTGGGCGAGGAAGTCGGTCTGGTCCTTGACGGGGTCAGGACTGGTCACGAGCCACTTCCTGCCTGCTTCGTCAGTCTCTGTCTGGGCATAGTGTCCTGTAGCGATGAGATCATAGTCATGCCCGCGTTTCTCATCGAAAGCTCCGAACTTGATCAGACGGTTACACATCACGTCGGGGTTGGGCGTAAAGCCTGCACGCACCTTGTCCATCGTATAGCGCGTCACCTGATCCCAGTATTCGCGATGACAGTCGATGACCTCCAAGCGGCAGCCATACTTATGC
>CACXZL010000339.1 GCA_902772085.1 uncultured Coriobacteriaceae bacterium
TCGACATGTTGGTATCCTTCGATGGCGGCGGAATGGGAATCGCCGCCCCGCCGCGCGGCAAGCACCTGTTCGGCAACGTACGAGTTGGCGAACGAGGACAAGTTGTCATTCCCAAAGAGGCACGCGACCTGTTCGGCATCAAACCTGGAGACAGGCTCGTGGTCCTTGGCGAAGAGGGGCAAGGGCTTGCGCTGGTCAAAGAAGCTGACTTCATGGCGAGCGTGGAGGCGGTTATGGCCGCAGCGAGGAGGGTTGCGAAATGACGAAGGGGCAAGGACGCAAAGCATTGAAGATAGCTGGTGTCGTCGCGGGCGTCGTCTTGGTGGCGGCAGGCGTTTTCATCGGCCTTTACTGCGACAACAACCTACACGGCGAAGAGCGGCTGATCTCCAAGGCGTTCGAAGCGGGCTTCGCGGAAAAGCAGGAGTCGGTAAACGGGGCGACCATCAACTACGCTGAAGGCCCCGCCAACGGTCCGGCGCTCTTGCTTGTTCACGGCCAGGGTATGGAATGGGAGGACTATGCCAGCGTGCTGCCCGAGCTGTCAAAGCGCTATCACGTGTTCGCCGTCGACTGCTTCGGGCATGGCGAGTCGGCGCACGAACCGGCGCTGTACACATGCGCGGCAAACGGTGATGCGTTGATTGCGTTCGCGGGCCAGGTCATCGGCGGCGATTACCTGGTGTCCGGCCATTCTTCGGGTGGCATCCTGGCGGCTTATATCGCCGCCCATGATACGGGGCACGTCAAGGCGTGCGTGCTGGAAGACCCGCCCCTGTTCCGTGTGACTCCCGAAGAGGCGCAGGAAAACGCTGGCACCTTCGCCTGGTATGACGGCTACATCGTCGCGCATTCGTTTTTGCAGCAAGACGAGGTGACGGCCTATCCGGCATGGTACGCGTCGCATAGCTACCTGTTCGGCCTGTTCGGCGGGTTGCAAAAGATGCTTGCCGACCAGACCGCCGCGTTTTGTGCGGAGCATCCGGGCGAACATCCGGTAAACGCTTTCGTCCCGCGCGATTGGACACGCGGTATGTACTTCATGAACGATTGGGACCCGCGTTTCGGCGACACGTTCTACGATGGCAGCTGGATGGCCGGCATCGACCAGGCGGCAATGCTGAGCCAGATCAAATGCCCCACCGTGTATGTGAAGGCTTCGACGAACTTCGGGGACGACGGCGTGCTTTATGCAGCCACAACCGATGAAGATGCGGCGCGTATCCAGGAAACCATCCCGAACTGCACAACCACCGAGCTCAAATCGGGCCACGACATTCATGTCGAGCACCCGGACGTCTTCGTGAAGGCAATCGACCAGGCGGCGTCTTCCAAGTAGGGACGGTCACCCTCATTGAAAAGGGGCCGGGACTTTGAACTCTCGACTGGCTAGTTTCAAAAGAGGGGTTTTGAGGGATTATGGCAATACTTACTCGGATTGATGAAAGCCCCTGCAGACCCGAACTCCATGATATAGATCCATGCAGGGTCATCGAGGCATAGCTGAATTGACGCTGACACGGAAGAGGCCACAAGTTCAAATCTTGTAACGCCCACCAGATTATTAGAAGAAGCCAACCATATTTTGGTTGGCTTCTTTTGTTTACGCAGCAAACCGTGTGCAACAAGATGCGCAACAAATTGTTATGGCTCCTTACGGTCTGCGCCGGCTGGCTCAGGGAAGGGGTGTGGACAGCAACCGATCTTCATCTTCGGCCAGGCCACCACCTACCTCAGGCCCGGCACGACCGTTCGCATGCGCTATACTCGACGCAAACACACGTGAAGGCCCTCCATTCTGGCAGGAACCTAACCTGTCAACAATAGTGGGGAAATTCACCTTGCAGGTAGGCGTATGACTGCACGTGCATGTTCGCGAAGCGCAGGTCGTACAGCGTGAAGTAGTCGTCACTTTTGGGAACGTAGTCGTCCTCGAACAGCGGGGCGACCTTTTGGTCGTAGTCAAAGCCCACAGCGGCGGCGATCTCTTGCCTCACCTTTGCAGAGTATCCAAGGAGGTATGTGCGCCACTCCTCCATAAGATGTTTCGCCAGCGGGATTCCCGACGTAAACGACGCGCCGGCTCCCAGTATGAAGCAGTAGCGGAGGTTCGCGTCGTAGCCCTCCTTGACCACGTTTACGAACCTTGTGGAACTCTTCATGAGCGGACGTTCTGCCTTGTTTGCCACGGCGTGTCACCTCGTTGGTACTTGTGGCTTGCTATGTCTTACATGGTATCACGTCGCCCGCCGCCCACCGCGCGAACTCCTGGGCATGTACGACACCTTGGCAACCAAAAAAGGCCAGAGCCACAAAAAGGGGTTTGGCCCCTTTTGACATAAGGCCGCTCAGAAGCTCGTACGTGTCCGCCTTCGCATATGGCCATTGGGGCTTGTCCCTTTTGGCCACCTGCCCTGCTTCAAACTATGGCCTTGCCAGGAGCGCAGCATATCTTGGTCGCTCGTCCTCGGGGATGCCGACCACGTCCATCGCTTCATCCACGTCCCAGCCCCGCCTCCTCACGAGACCCTTGACAGCCGCTAGGAGCCCTTCGTCAAAGCCGGCGTCATGCCCCTCGATATAGCCGTCGTCATGCCCCCATCGGTAGTTCGCCTTCGCGGCGATCTCGCGCACGCGCTCCTCGTCGTACTCGCTCATGAAGATGTCCGCCACCTTAGCCCTCCTCTCGACGAAGTACTCCTTGAATATACCATCTTCGATACAATCATCGAGCGCAGCATTTATGGATTCCCCCGGACTCATGCCCTCGTCGCCATTCGTGCGCATAGCCATGCAGAACCTCGCATCTGGCCATTGGTATCGGCGCGTCCTCAAACTCATGCTCATCCACGATGATGCGCGCCATGGCCTGCGAGAACGTTGCCCCACTCTCAAACACGTCATTGTCTATGCTCTGGAAATCGAGATCCAGCACCATGTATCGATCTATAAGCGCATGCTTCAGGGCGGCAAGCGTCGTCGTCTTTCCGTACTGCCTCGCGCGGTTGATCGTGAAGTACTTCCCGGCATCGACGAGCCGCTCTATTTCACGTACCTTCTGAGAGATGTCCACCATGTAGTGCTTCGACGGGACGCACGTCGCGCGTGCGTTGACGGCTCTATGGTGCCATAACGGTTGGCTGTCGCCCTCTTTAGAACGACAAAACACATGGCGAAGTTGACCTACCGCCAGAATGCCCGACCAATCAAAGAAGCTTTCGCACTCCTCTGCTTACCAAGCGGCCTTGCCGGTCTCGATCAGCGAGTCGATGTCTGCGAAGGCGTTTTGTATCGCCTCTTGAAGATTCATTTCGGAATATGTGACAAAGGGCTACGTCCCCTTTGTCATCCCCTTTGTCATACGTCCCCTTTGTCAAGGGCACGGGAACGCCCTTCGTCAACGCCAATGGATCAATCTTCGCAATGGACTCCGTCGTGCTTATGCCAGGTCTCCCCGAGAAGCAATGTCAATGCAACGAAGGGACCACATAGCACCGTAGTTGAATAAATACAAAAAGCACGGTATAATTCCCCAATACACCTTGGATTTTTTCTTATTGGGGAATTATAGGGGAATTACTGTAAATATGAGCCTTATAGGGAGAAAGCGGGAGCAGGATCTGCTCGACCGCTGTCTACAGAGCGGCAGACCCGAGTTCGTCGCCGTTTACGGAAGGCGGCGGGTTGGCAAGACGTACCTCGTGCGAAAGTACTTCAAGGACGGGTTCGCCTTCTACGCCACGGGGGTCGCAAACGGCAAGACACGCGAGCAGCTCAAAGCCTTCCACGCAAAACTGCGAGAGTACGGCGATCCTGAACGGACGATTCCCAAGGACTGGTTTGAGGCATTCTCGCGCCTCGCCTCGCTTTTGGGGAACGAGGGCGTCCAGAAGGACCGCGCCAGCGGAAGGGTCGTGGTGTTTCTCGACGAGCTTCCCTGGATGGACACACCCCGCTCCGACTTCAAGTCGGCGCTCGACTTCTTCTGGAACAGCTGGGCATCGGCGAGAGACGACCTCGTGCTCGTGGCGTGCGGCTCGGCGACGTCGTGGATGATTTCCAACCTCATAAACGACTATGGCGGGTTCCACAATCGGGTGACTCGGCAGATCAGGCTGGAGCCATTCACCCTGGCGGAGTGTGAGGAGTACTACCGCAGCGAGGGCATAGCCTTCTCCCGCCGCCAAATGATCGAAAGCTACATGGTGTTTGGCGGCATACCGTACTATCTCACGCTCATAGACCGCCGGTCGAGCCTCGCACAAAACATCGAGCAGCTGTGCTTCTCGCAGACGGGCGAGCTGCGGCTCGAGCTCAGCCGTCTGTACCGATCGCTCTTTCGTCACGGAGACCGGCACCTGCAAATCGTGCGCGCACTCGCTTCACGCCAAGGCGGACTCCTGCGGGCGGAGCTGGAACGCGTGGACGGAATCGGCGGAGGAAAGTCTCTTACAACCGCGCTCGCGGAACTCGAACAGTGTGGCTTCATACGGAAGTACAGGGACTTCGCGAAGGAAAGCCGTGGGCACCATTACCAAGTTATAGACCCGTTCACGCTGTTTAGCCTGCGCTTCATCGAGGGAGGGGACATCGGGTCGTGGATGGCGTTTATCAACACCCCTGCATACGTTGCATGGAGCGGCATGGCTTTTGAGCTTGTGTGCCTACTCCATGTGGACCAGATCAAATCCGCATTGGGCGTGGGTGCGGTGAGGACCAACCAGGCGGCGTGGCACAGCTCGAAGGCCGACCCCGGTGCACAGATCGACCTGCTCATCGACCGTGCAGACGGCGTGGTCAACCTCTGCGAGATGAAGTATTCCAGCAAGGAGTTCGCCATAGACAAGTCCTATGCACAGACGCTCCAGAACAAACTCGCCGCGTTTCAGGAAGAGACAAAGACCACAAAGGCCATCCACGTGACGATGGTCACGGCATCTGGCTTGGCGCACAACGCATACTGGAATGTGGTGCAAAACGAGCTTACCGCAGACGATCTGTTCACATAGCCGGCATAGGCGAACGGCTT
>CACXZL010000340.1 GCA_902772085.1 uncultured Coriobacteriaceae bacterium
TTTCGCTGGACGAGTCTTCCTGCCGTCCGCAGGACGGTGTCCGGATGGACGTGCGCCTTGATCGGTATGATGCGGCCTCTGGTGAGGGTTCGCGCCCTGACGAGGGCGCTGCTGCGGCCTCTTCTGACCACTGCCGGTCGGTTGCCCTTCGGGGCGACGCTTTCTCTTGCGAGGAGCGGAGGCGTCTTGTGCCTGCGAAGCTGGCCTGCGGCGTTGCGGTGGCCGCTCGGCATTCTGCCTGCTCCGATCCTGTGGCGGGCGGCTCGGGTGGCTGCCCGAGCCTCGTCGTCTCGGCTCTCTCTGTGCGCTGCTGTCCGCATCCATTGATGGTCCTCCCTGTAAGACTGATGTATGCCTTCACTATGGTTCTCGTGGAATCATGCCTATAAAGGCTCATTATAATGCGATTCTTGCAGGAAAGGCATATCATGACCGCCTTTTAGCGGTAATTGGCGATAAATTGGTCGTTTAAGGTGGCATTCAACGAAAAAAACCCGCGACGGATGGCCAACATGGGAAAGTGGCATCCGTCGCGGGCATGTGCGTGATGCGTGCGGCCTTCTTAGCGCGTCACGAGATAGTTTACCGTGACCTCGTTCATGGGATAGTACACCTGCGAGGCCGCCTTGAGGTCATGCGAGATCGTGAGCTCGTCCGGCTCGTCAAAGAAGCGCGTGCCAAGGACGTATGCGCCGTCGTTGACGAAGATCTCGAGTACGGAGGTGTCTACGAGGATGCGCACGTTGCGCACGTCGCTGATGGGAGCCTGACGCAGCTTGCGGTCGCCGCTCTGTGCCTTGCCGACAAACTCAAGCTTGGCGATGCCGTCGTCCTCGAAGCGCAGCTCGAGGAAGTCGCCGAACTTGATGGTGCCCTTGCCCTCGATGCCATCGAGCACGATGTCCGCGCATTTCTTTGGAAGCGTGACCGTGCCGTCGAAGGGCTGTGCCTCGCCGCGAAGGGCGTCGATCTCGGCGGGAGGGGCCTGCAGGATGCGGCCGCACTTCTCGCAGTAGGTGAGCACGCGCGGGACGGTGAGCACGCCACGCCAGGTGTCCGTGGGGTTGTCGTAGGCGCGGACGTCGTCCTCGTCGTGGGGAAGGCTCATCCAGCCGACGAGCATGGTGCGACCCTGCTCGTCCACGAGCGTCTGGCAGGCGTAGAAGTCGAAGCCGTAGTCCCAGTCCACGAAGGTCTTCTCGTCGATGGCGGGACGCGGCGCGGCGGCGTCCATGCGCTCGGTGTCCTCGTGCAGAAGGTCCACGATGGTGCCGTCGATGGGGAAGTAGCCTGCGGCATGGACGTTTTGGCAGGTGGCACGTGTGGAGTTTTGCGACTCGATGGCCTTCGTCATGCCCTGGGGGCACGTGGAGAGGAACTCGCGCCCGTCGAGCACGATGCGATCGGGGCACTCCCACATGTAGCCGAAGGGCGCGTCCTCGAGGTTCGTCACTGATCCAGCCATCTCCCACTGATAGCCGTCATCGGAGTCGTACATCATGATGGCTCCTCGCGAGTCGTCGAGCGTGCGGGCGCCGAGCAGCATGTGGAGCTTGCCATCCTGCTTCCACACCTTGGGGTCGCGAACGTGGCAGCTGCAATAGGCGGGATAGCCGGAGTTGTCTAGCACGACTTCCTTGCCCTCCATGTTTATGCCGTTGTAGGAGCGCATGAGCGTCTGGTTTGCGAGGCGGCCCGAGGTGGTGCCGTCACCCTCGCCGTCGCGCACGTTGCCGGTGTAGTAGAACCACACCTCGTCGGCGTCCTCGTTTATGTAGGCGCCGCCCGAGTACGAACCGTCGGCGTCGGCGGGGGAGCCGGGGAAGATGTGGCATCCGAGGAAGACGTAGTTCACCAGGTCGCGCGTGGCGAAGTGGCCCCAGCCGTGGGGAGAGTCGAAGTCACCAGGATACGTGGGCGCGTTCTGACAGAAGAAATGATACGTCCCCTTGAACTGGCAAAGGCCGTTTGGGTCGGAGATGGAGCCGTTGTAGGGGGCGATGTGCAGTTTTGGACGCCAAGAGTCGTTGCTCATGCTATTCCTTCCTATGGTGGACACTGAACTTGTCACATGATACGTGAGAACGATTCCATAGCGGGCGAGCAATGCGCGAGTGAGCGCGAATGGGGTTGCGTGCGGTCTGTGGCGTGACAGGGGGAGCCGTCAGCCTTTCTTTCGTTGGTACGTCCGCACGAACTCGTCGACGGGAAGCGGCTTCGAGAAGTGGTAGCCCTGAAGGTAGTCGCTTCCGATCTCCGCAAGCGCCTGTGCCATCTCCTCGGTCTCGATGCCCTCGGCGGTGATGCTGAGGCCGAGGCTCCTGAATCCCTGCACGATGGAGGGCAGGAGGTTGTCGCGCTCGCGGTAGTAGTCCCAGACGACCTCCATGTCGAGCTTGATGGTCGTGAACGGATAATGCTTCACGCGCGTGAGGTTGGAGTAGCCCGTGCCGTAGTCGTCGAGCACGAAGGAGAATCCCTGGCTCTCCAACGCGGAAATCTGGTGTCTGAGCAGCGCGAAGTCAGCGATCGTCTGCTCGGTGACCTCCAGATGTATGAGGCCGGGGGCAACGGAGTACTCGTCCAAGATGCGGGCGAACTTATGCCCGAGGTCTCTTTGCATGCACTGGATGGGAGAGAGGTTCACGTTGATCCATTTGAGTCCCAAGGCGTCCATGTCGTAGGTCGCGGCAAACTCGCAGGTCTTGCGCAGCACTTGTTCGCCGAGCTCTATAATGTGGCCGCTCTTCTCGGCGGCGGGAATGAAGAGGGCTGGCGAAACGAGCCTTCCCTCGCCGTCGCGTATGCGGGCAAGCGCCTCGGCCCCCTCCACACGATATGTGCGGCTGTTTACCAGCGGCTGGAAGAACACCTCGACTTCGTTGCGCTCGATAGCGCGTTCCAGAAGCCGGAGGATGTCGACCTGATCGCTGATCTGCTGAATGTTGAGCGAGCCGTCAGGAGCCTCGCTGAGCAGTGTCGTGGGGGACTGGCGGGCGGAGTCGAGGAATGGATATTCCGTGGAGGAGCTGTTCGCGCGCTACACGGTCTACGACCTTCGCGCGCTGGCGCCGGGGGCGGT
>CACXZL010000341.1 GCA_902772085.1 uncultured Coriobacteriaceae bacterium
TGCTCCTTTGGTTTCCACATTTTGGCTTCTGCTATGCCCACGATCGCAGGGGCGATGATGTCGGAGGCGTCAAAGGAAAACGGTTCGTGGCGAATAAGCACCAAACCTATATAACGCCCCATCATGAAAAGGGCGAGTGTCCCCGCAAAGCAAACCAGTGCGCGAGCCACGAAGTTCTTTGGATATGGCACTGCTCTTCCTTCCTCGTGTCAAGATTCAAAGAAATTCTAGCGCATCTCGCTCGGCTACAAGATCAAAAGATGCTTAAAGGCAGAAACGGTTGCCGCCCGCCTTTGTAGGCGTTGCGCGTCGCTTTATTTGCGGTATGCTATTTGTGTTTCCTCAGTAAAGGAGAAACCCATGCCGCAGACACCTGAAGCTGATTCTAGCCGTCTCAACGTCAAGAGAAACCGAGACGTTGATGTCATCATCATCACCGGTCTTTCAGGTAGTGGGCGTACGCAAGTGATGCACGTGTTTGAAGACATGGGATACTTCTGTATCGACAACTTGCCTACGGGGCTCATCCTGCAGATAGCCACGGCGGTCGGTCTGAGGACGGGATCGGGGAGACATCTCGCCGTGACGTGCGATTTGAAATCGCAGGACCTCTTTGGCAAACTCACCTTTACGCTTGCAGAGCTGAGCGAGCACGGCCTCTCATACAAGGTCATTTTCTTGGACGCCTCTGACGAGGTGCTCATTCGTCGTTACAACGAAAATCGTCGCCGCCATCCCATCGCAGAGGAGGGAGAGATTCTCTCCGATGCCATCAAGCGTGAACGCGCCGGCCTTCAGTCGACGCGCCAGCATGCTGACCTCGTGCTCGATACCTCAAACATGCGGGCGAGCGAGTTGCGTTCCATCATACGGAGCGAGTTTGCCGAGCTTACGGACCAGCAAATGCTTGAGGTCCATGTCTTTTCCTTTGGCTTCAAGCATGGTATGCCCGTAGAGGCGGATTTGTTGATCGATGTGCGGTTCCTGCCAAATCCCTTCTGGGATCCGAAGATGCGCCCGCTCACCGGCAATGACGCCGTGGTACGCGATTTCGTGCTCGAGCATCCGGTTACGCAAGACTTTCTGGTAGCGTGGAAGAATCTGCTCGACGTAGTGGTTCCTGGTTATACGGCAGAGGGGAAGTCACGCGTCTCGATTGCCATCGGCTGTACTGGTGGACAGCACAGGAGCGTGGCCATCGCAAACGTGACGGCAGAGTATCTGGAGCTGTGCGGGTACCACGTGGCAGCGTCGCATCGCGACCTCATGCTCGCAAACGTGCGTAACGACTAGTGACGGTGAGGCATGAGCTTTACCGCCGAAGTGAAAGATGAATTGTCGCGGGTAGATGGGCCACATGCAGCCTGTGCCCTTGCAGAGCTCTCTGCCCTCATGCGTATTTGCGGCACTCTGTCGTATCGTGGTCCTGGTAGATACTCCATACGCATTGCCACCGAGACGGGGTCGGTTGCACGTACTGCCCTGAGGCTCATTCATCAAAACCTCGACCTCCAGACGCAGCTCACGGTGAGACGCTCCGTGCAACGTAAAAACAGGAACTACCTTATAGAGATTCCCGAGCAAGAGGGTCTTGCGGACGTGCTCACGAGGCTTGGGATTCTGATCGAGGGAAAAGGCCTTGCGTCTGGTGTGCCCAAATCGCTTACGAGCGAGGGCGATACGATACGGTCGTTCGTGTTGGGCGCATTCATGGCGGGAGGGTTTGTGGCCGATCCGCGTCGAGACTTTCACATGGAGATTGCTGTCACGGGGGAGCGCTTTGCCGACGACATCGTGGACCTGGTAAAGCGTATGGGGGTAACATCCCGCCTTAACCACCGTCGTGGATCATATGCTATATACATAAAAAGCTATGAAGATGTTCGTTTTCTGCTCGAGGCCTTGGGGGCGGAACGATCCGCGCAAGTCGTCGAAGGCGTGAGAAAGCTCAAGTCGGTAAAAAACAACGTAAACAGACGCGTGAACGCCGAGCTGGCAAATGACCGTAGGTCTTCGCGTTCAGGAGCGGAGCAGCTGCACGTTATAGGTCGTGTGGCACATGAGGTTGGATTGAAGAATCTTCCCCCAGCGCTGCGGGAGTTCTGCGAGTTGCGCGTACGTCATCCAGAGATGTCGCTGGCAGATCTCGGGAAGATGTGTGACCCGCCTGCGTCAAAATCCGCCATGTATCATCGCGTATTGCGTTTGCAGCAGATAGGCAAGGAAGACGCCTCTTCATAGCTTTGACGAGTGTACTGCCTCGATGAGTAGCAAAAACAAACCCCCTTGTGTAATTCATACCATATCACCACAATACGTAGTGGTTTACTACGATGGTTTCGACTCACCCCTTAATTTGGCACGCTCACGGAGTCGTGGGTGGTAGAGGTCGTGGCGAGGGTATAATCCACCTAGTTATAAGTTTGGCTGTGTATCGGGGATGGACCCCGACGGCCTCACGAAAGGAGACAATATGGCAGTTAAGGTTGCTATCAACGGTTTTGGCCGCATCGGTCGTCTGGCTTTCCGTCAGATGTTCGGTCATGAGGGCTCTGAGATCGTCGCTATCAACGACCTCACTTCCCCCAAGATGCTCGCTCACCTTCTGAAGTATGACTCCTCTCAGGGCAACTATGCTCGTGAGCACGAGGTCGTCGCAGGCGAGAACTCCATCACCGTTGATGGCAAAGAGATCACCATTTATGCTAAGCCGAATCCCGAGGAGCTGCCCTGGGGCGAGCTAGGCGTCGACGTAGTTCTCGAGTGCACCGGCTTCTTCACCGCTAAGGACAAGGCTGCCGCCCACATCAAGGCTGGCGCCAAGAAGGTCGTTATCTCCGCTCCTGCGGGCAATGACCTCCCCACCATCGTTTACAACGTGAACCATGAGACCCTGACTGCAGACGACGACATCATCTCCGCCGCCTCCTGCACCACCAACTGCCTCGCTCCTATGGCCAAGGCCCTCAACGACTTTGCTCCCATCCAGAGCGGCATCATGGCGACCATCCACGCCTACACCGGCGACCAGATGATCCTCGACGGCCCGCAGCGCAAGGGCGACCTCCGTCGTGCCCGCTGCCAAGGCTATCGGTCTGGTTATCCCCGAGCTCAACGGCAAGCTCATCGGCGCTGCTCAGCGCGTCCCGACGCCCACCGGCTCGAGCACCCTTCTGTTGGCTGTCATCAAGACCGACAAAGAGGTCACCGTTGACGCCATCAACGCTGCTATGAAGGCCCAGGCCAATGAGTCCTTCGGCTACAACGAGGACGAGATCGTCTCCTCCGACATCGTCGGCATGATGTATGGTTCGCTCTTCGACGCCACCCAGACCATGGTCTCCAAGGTCTCTGACGACGAGTATCTGGTACAGGTTGTTTCTTGGTACGACAACGAGAACTCCTACACCTCCCAGATGGTCCGCACCATCAAGTACTTCGAGAAGTTCGTCGCCTAGTACGTTCTTCCTCAGGGAACTGGGGCGCGGTTGCAGCTCTAAGGGCCGCGCCGCGCCCTTTTCTATTGTTTTGTGTCTGTAAGGTTTTACGACAAAGGAGTGATTCCGATGGCCTTTACCAAGAAGACCGTGCGGGACATCGATGTCGACGGTAAGAAGATCCTCATGCGCGTTGACTTCAACGTGCCTCTGAAGGATGGCGTCGTTACCGACGACACGCGTGTACGCGCGGCAATCCCCACCATCCAGTATCTCAAGGAGCACAACGCTGGCATCATCCTGATGAGCCACCTTGGTCGCCCCAAGGGCGATGGCTTCGAGGCTGCTCTTTCGCTGCGTCCTGCTGCCGAGAAGCTTGCTGAGCTCACCGGCTATGACGTGAAGTTTATCGAGCATACCTATGACGACGAGGCCGCCGAGGCCTGCGCTGCCGTGAAGCCGGGCGATATTCTGGTGCTTGAGAACGTCCGCTTCCTCAAGGCCGAGAAGAAGAACGACCCCGAGGTCGCAAAGAAGTTTGCTTCTTATGCCGACATATTTGTTCTCGACGCCTTTGGCACGGCTCACCGTGCGCAGGGTTCTGTCGTGGGCGCGGCCGAGTTTATCCCCGCAGTCGCTGGTTTCCTTCTTGAGAAGGAAGTCGACA
>CACXZL010000342.1 GCA_902772085.1 uncultured Coriobacteriaceae bacterium
TTCCACCGTGGCCATGGGCTCAGTCGATCGGGTCACGCCATCCGTAGCGCAGATCCTGAGGACCGCCCTGCTTTCGAACGCCTCCTACATCGTCGTCGCCCACAACCACCCGAGCGGGGTCTGCGAGATCACCGAACCCGACATCGCACTGACGAAGAGGATAGGCGGAGCTGCACAGCTCATGGACATTAGCCTCATCGACTCCCTCGTCGTATGCCCGAGCGGTGAGTTCGCATCGATTCGCGAAAGCATGGGGAGGGATTAATGGCCATTGTGGACTCCACCGTCTTCAAGGTCAGGGACTCGGTCGACTTGTTCCTGACCGACGGGACGTACCTCACCGCCTACTACATGAACTCTCGCAAGAGACGGACCTTCCGCGTGAACGAAGAGACCGTCGCCCTTCTCGAACGTATCGACGGACGCCGACAGGTCGGATTGACGCACGACAGCATTCATGCCATCATCGGATTGTCAGCACCAATCGAGACGAGACCACATGGAGCGCAGGGAGATAGCACCGCTTGAGATGGCGGGTCACATCATGGAGAAGCTGCCGGACGGCGTGCTGCTCAACAGCCAGGCGAACGGCCGCTTCAACTCGATGGTCATCGCCTGGGGACATCTGGGAGTCGAATGGGGCAAGCCCATCTTCGTGTGCTACGTGCGCGAGGGACGCTTCACGCGACCCCTCATCGACGAGGCAGGCGCCTTCACCGTGAGCATCCCGACGGAGCGCCTCTCTCCCGAGGTCCTGCGCATATGCGGGGCAAACAGCGGTCGTGACATCGACAAGGTCGCCGAGGCGGGACTCACGCTGGTCGACGCCCAGGCCAACGGCGTGCCGGCAGTGGCCGAGACACCCATCACCCTGGAGTGCAAGGTCGCCTACCGGTGCCCCCAGGATCTCTCGCTCATGCCCGAGGACGTGCTCGCGCGCTTCTATCCCCAGGACGTCCCGTCCGACAGCTGCGGGTCGAACCGCGACACCCACGTCGCCTACTACGGCGAGATCGTCGCCAGCTACGTGCTGGAGTAGGGAGGCCATATGGCGCGCATCGCGACCGTCGGCGACGGCGACATGGACGTCTACAACAACCTCGGCACGTCCTACCCTGGCGGCAACGCCGTCAACGTGGGCGTCCACCTCTTTCGCCTCGGTGTCGAGACCGCCTTCGTGGGTGCCGTGGGCGATGACGAGTATGGGCGTCGCGTCATCGAGAAGCTTGCCGCAGAGGGCCTCGACACCAGCCACATCCAGGTGCTTCACGGCGAGACTGCCGTGAGCGAGGTCGAGTTCGTCGACAACGAGCGCGTCTTCGGCGACTACCATGACGGCGTCATGCTCGACTTCAAGCTCTCTCCCGCCGACATCGACTTCCTGTGCACCTATGACCTCGTCCACTCGGCCATGTGGGGCATGGTCCACGATGACCTCCACCTCATTCGCGAGCGCGGCGTACCTGTCAGCTTCGACTTCGCAGACAAGCTCGAGGACAACCCCGTCACCGAGGTCGCCATCGAGAACTGCGACTACGCCATCTTCAGCTACACCGAGGACGACACCTACATCCGCGACTACCTGCGTCGCATGCATGCGCGTGGCCCCAAGGTCGCGCTTGCCACGCTCGGCGGCAACGGGTCCGTCGCCTTCGACGGCGAGCGTTTCGTCACCTGCGGCATCGTGCCTGTCGAGGTGGTCGACACCATGGGTGCCGGCGACTCCTACATAGCCGGCTTCATCACCGGCATCGCGCGCGGGCTCTCCCTCGAGGAGAGCATGCGGCTGGGCGCCGAGACCGCAAGCGAGACCATCACCTACATGGGCGCCTGGTAGGCGCGACGACACCGAGAGGAGCGAGCGAGATGGCAATCACCGGCAAGGAGTTCTGCCGCATGCTCGACGGCACCTCCATCAGCCCCCTGGCAACCAAGAAGGACATGGAGGACCTGCTCGATTTGGCGCGCGAATATGAGTTCTACTCGGTCATCGGGCCGCGCTGCTTCGTGCCCATGCTCGTCGCGGGCGTCAAGGGCACCTCCACCATCGCTGGCTCGGGCTGCTGCGGTGACGACGGCTGCGAGCCGGCGAACATCAAGGCAATCGCCGCCGCCAACTCGATCGCACTGGGCGCCCAGGAGATCGACATGGTCATGAACCTGCACTACTTCAAGAGCGGCATGTACGACGAGGTCGTCGAAGACATCGCGACGGTCAAGTACGCCATCGGTGACCACCCGCTCAAGTGCATCATCGAGTCCCCCGTCCTCACCGACGAGGAGATTGCCAAGGCGACCGAGCTCGTGATCGAGGGGGGCGCCCAATACGTCAAGACCTCCATCGGAGGCGGCCATGTCACGACCATCCACCAGGTCGAGATCGTCTCGCGCGTCAACAGGGGGCGTATCGGCATCAAGGCCTCGGGCGGCATCCGCGACCTCGCAACCGTCGATGCCATGCTCGAGTTCGGCGTCAACCGCTTTGGCGTTGGCCTCAATGCGGCGTTCGAGATCATGCGGGCCGCCGACGCACGCTAGGCCACCGTCTGGCCAAGTCGCCCTTGTAGGACCAGGAAGCAGGTAAGGGACATCGCCCGCAAACGCGAGGGCACCCAAGGCCCCTATCCCTCCGGCAGGGGTCATGACGAGCGACGGTACGTTCGGCTTGGGGGCCGAGGTAGAACTGCGCCAAGCACGCCTCGACATCAACCTATCGGCTATCAGTCGGCGCCAGCGAACTCGGCGGCATGACAATACAGATCATATGGACAGCCGCACAGGGCCAAACCGGGTTCGTCGGCCACCAGCGTTGGACCATCCTCTTTCCCCGTGTCAAATGCAGCCATTGTAGAGACACGGGGAAGCCCTGACAGACTATACCGACCACACCGGATCCGCCAGCGCTCAGCGCCGGCCGCTTCCTCGAGTTGTTCTGCGCCCGGTAGGCTCAAATTTGGAGAAATACAAATCGAAGGCCTATAACCCCTCTATTTCCTATGCTGGAAAGGGGTGTCCAAGTGATGTGGTTTCTGTGCTTTCTTCCCGTCTGTTCATCGGCTTTC
>CACXZL010000343.1 GCA_902772085.1 uncultured Coriobacteriaceae bacterium
GGCGAAGGTAAACGGATCTGTGGTGCCGCTTACCTATCATCTGCAGATGGGCGACCGTGTGGAAATTCTTACAAACAAGAACGCAAGGCCGTCGCGCGACTGGATGAACATCGTCGTCACGCCGTCGGCGCGCGCGAAGGTAAGAAAGTACTTCGCTTCGGCTACAAAGGCAGACGATGCCGAGCAAGGTCGCTCAGAGCTCGCCAAGGAGCTGCGCAAGCGCGGTTATGGTATATCGACTACACGCACGACGAAGGCCATAGAGCAGGTCTTGCCTCAGTTTGACGTACGTACGCCAGAGGCTCTCTTCCAGTCCATCTATCTGGGCAAGCACTCGGTCAAACAGGTTGCAAACCGCATACAAGCTCAACTCGAGGAAAAGTCGCGTGAGCAGCAGCTCGAGCAGGCACGCAAGGAGGCGGAGCGTATCCGACTTGAGTCGGGTGACGAGGAGCAGCATTTGCGCGTATCGCGTTCTCTGCGTGGCGGGAAAGCGTCTGGCAAGAGGAATAGCTGTGGTGTGGTGGTGCGCGGTGACGCCGATTTGCTGGTGCATCTTGCACATTGTTGTAATCCCGTGGCGGGAGACGACATCGTAGGATTTATCACGCGTGGTCGTGGCGTCTCCGTACATCGTACGACATGCCCCAATGTGAAGGGGCTCATGCAAAATCCCGAGCGTATGATAGACGTAGAGTGGGACGCTTCAGGGGCGACGGAGTTCCAGGTTGAGATTGTGATTGAGGCTTCCGATCGCATGGGTTTGTTGAAAGACGTTACCATAGCGGTGACTGACGCCGGGGCAAATATCCTTGCGGCCTCCACCCAGACGACGCGTGGGGGCGTAGCGCGACTGAGGTTCCTCGTGGCTATATCGGATGCGAGTCTACTCGATACGCTTTTGGCTACGGTAAGCAGGGTGCCCTCGGTGTTTGACGCTCGTCGCCTCATGCCAGGCGAGGGTGCCACACAGATGAGTAGGAGGGTCTGAGATGCATGAAGAAACCAGCGTTCGTCAGTTTGTGGTGGGTGATCTGCAGACGAACTGCTATGCGTTGATAAGTGAGGGTGCGTGTCTGGTGGTCGATCCGGGGGCGGCGGGAGCTCGGATTGCGCAGCAGCTCAAGGACGTACGCGTGGTGGGGATTGTGGCTACGCACGGGCATCATGATCACGTTTGTGGCGTCGCGGCGCTGAAACGTGCTACGGACGCACCGTTTCTCATAGGTTGGGCCGATGCGCAGCGTGCGCAGCGTGCGATCGAGATCTCCTCTCATGTCTTTGACGTGTCCGAACTTGGTTTGGAGGATGCGCCGATGCCCGATCGTGAGCTTCATGAGGGAGATGAGATATGCGTGGGCAACGAGACCTTGCGGGTGATAGAGACTCCTGGTCATACCGAAGGTGGCATCGTGCTGCTCGGAGATGGGGTGGCGTTCGTGGGAGATACACTCTTTGCCGGGTCTTGTGGCCGTACTGACCTCGTGGGAGGCGATCCCGAAGAGATGATGAGAACCCTTCGCCGTCTGAAGCGGGCAATCCCGCCTGCGACGGTGCTTTTGTGCGGGCACGGTCCAGACACCACGATGGAGCAAGAGCTTGCTACCAATCCTTGGCTACAGGCTGCCGATTCCTGGCGATAACGTTCCAAAAACCCGTATGGCCGACGCTCGCAAGAGTTTGTTGGACTGAGACATCAAAATAAGCCCTCCTAAAGGAGGGCTTATAGGTCTGCTCTTGGTGCCCGAGGTGGGACTCGAACCCACACGTCTTTCGACAAAGGTTTTTGAGACCTCCGCGTCTGCCAATTCCGCCACTCGGGCAAGTGCATGTGTATCATATCACAGACAAAACGAAGTTTCTAGAGTGGTGTACAAAACACTACACGATTGTATGTGGAGTCTGGAAAACACGTTTGGAAAACGACGCAATCGCTGCCAGTGACCGCCACGACCTCTTCATAGAAGCTGGCCTTTGGATAGTTGAACAGTCCGTCTACACGTACGAGCCGGTCGTTTATCCTCACCGTGTCGCCTGGAATGAATGAGAGAATTTGTTTGCCGTAATCTGACCAGTCATGAGTGATGTAGTAGTTGTCTGCCCATTCGGTGATGCTGCCGTCCTGACGGGCGTCCGTGGCGCTGTAGTCCTTCTCAGCATACCAAGGCCCGAAGGCGAGAGGCTCCCGCGGCGTGGGCTCGACGGGCACGACGCGCGACGTCACGTACTCTTGGAACCACGTGGAGAAGCAGGCGTTTATGGCTCGAACGCCGTATGCGTTTGCCGAGTCGACCATCTGCGGAGCGAGCGCGGAGGCAAACGGCGCGAGTGCCGGCGAACTGGACTCTGAAATGGCTGGCAAATAAGTGCTGCCATATAGTAACGAAAAAACAAGAACGATGGCGATATGTGGATTCACGTTATGCTCCGTAACCATTCTTCCAATCTGCTAGCGACCAATGATACGCCATTTTGCCTTGTGGAAAGACGGTTTGCTTGTGTGGGCCGCACGTGGCAGGCGAGCTTCCGCAACGACCGTTGATCCAAGAAGCGATGCAAGGAGCCGAGGCAAGACTCACTGAGAGTTCCTGACAAGTGCTCGATGGATCCCGGCCCACCACATCGTGTGCAAAAACGGCCATCCAAGCAGCCTTCTGGTATTGAACGTGTCCGGTTTTGCACACAGCGGTCGACGGCGTGTGCAAAACCGGACACAAACCGACCATTTCTCGCATTCACATGTCCGTTTCTGCACACGCTTCGTGTCCGCGTGTGCAAAACCGGACACAAACCGACCATTTCTCGCATTCACATGTCCGTTTCTGCACACGCTTCGTGTCCGCGTGTGCAGAAACGGACATGATGCGGGCAAAAAACGCTAGAAATTGTCCGTATTTGCACACGCACATTTCCAGCATTAATAATCTGCACAGCGTCGAAAGCCAACAAGAGCATCTGCACGGCGTCGATAGTCAGTAAGCGAATCCACACGGTGATGGGAGTCAGCAGGCGGCAATCGCACGATTGCCGGGTTTGGCAAACGCCGCCCGC